>CAZNNL010000026.1:0-25947 GCA_964574395.1 uncultured Oscillospiraceae bacterium
CACGTCTCAACAAAGTTTTTCTCGCCTTTTTTTATTGGCAAAACCCACTCCTGCACATGATCAATCCGAATAGGAAAACTATGCGCCAACTGGTCGATGAGTAAATCAATGCGCATGCGAGAGCCCTGGACTTCCATCTCGACTTTGCCATCCGGATTATTCTTAACCCAGCCCGTCAAGCCCAGTTTTCGTGCATACACCGTAGCAGTATAACGAAAACCCACACCCTGCACGCGACCGGTGAAAAAGTAATGCATTCTTGTTAATTCGCTCTTAGTATTTTCCATGTTCAGCCCTGTAATTTCACTTTGGGTGGCTTTGTGTACGTCAAGTTATAACTTTCCATGGTCATGGCCTTGAGTGCGTCGTCGCTGACATCGCTGTTGAATGAGACAGAAATCCAGTGGCGTTTGTTCATGTGGTAGCCGGGGGTGACGCCAGTGTAGCGTGCACGAAGAAATTCGGCCTCGAAAGGGTCGCATTTTAGATTGACCCAGGTTTTTCCGTCCTTTTCCATAAGGGCGGCGAACCATTTTTTTGTGCGCATGTGGCGGGCGATGGTGGTTGGGTCGGTTTTGCCAAAAGGCTGATCAATCATCGTATCTTCCAGACTCAAACAAAATTCCAGGTAAGATTGCTTCGTCATTTAACTTAAATTTTCGTCATAGATGGCACGCACACCACCAATCAGGCGCGCCCTTGTGCGCGCAGCCAAGAGCAGGGCTTCACCAATGTGATCGAGCTCCAGACGCACGGGTACGGCTACCTCTTTCAAGTGCATGCCAATCAGCGTCCCGCCGATATCCAGGCCAGCATCCGCACGCACATGTTCCACGACAACTGCGTCCTTGAAGTTTTTGTAGCAAGCGGTGGCAAAAGACCCGCCCGCCTTCGCTTGCGGCACCGCGCTCACCGGTTCCTGACCTTGCAGCGCCGCCCGCTCCATCACCAATGCCCGGTTCAGGTGCTCGCAGCATTGTGCCACCAGAAATATCCCCTTGGGATTGAGCACATCTGTCAGAGCGCTGTATATCGCCTCACCCACCTCAACACTGGAATGGCTGCCTATGCGTTTTCCCAGGACTTCGCTGGAAGAACAGCCCACGACAAGAATTTGACCCTCTTTTAGTTTCGCTTTATCACATATTTCTTCAGCCACTTGCGTGACCTCTTGTTTAATCTTCTCAATCATATGACTTTCCTCGTTTATTGCTTATGCCGTGTCTTAGCTCTCAGTTTACAGGATTTCGTCTATCCTCATCTTATTGAACTTCAATCGCCTTCATCGCGGCTAAGGTTTCTGTCAATAATTGGTCCAAGTCCCAACCCAAGATTTCAGCACCCTGTTGAATGACCTCACGCGAGCAACCAGCCGCAAAACGCTTGTCCTTATACTTCTTCTTCAGAGAACGCAGCTCCATATCCTGCACCGATTTCGAAGGCCTCATCAAAGCCGCAGCCCCTATCAAACCCGTCAGTTCATCCGTTGCAAACAAAATTTTCTCCATCTCATGTTCAGGCTTAACGTCCGAACAAATACCATAACCATGCGATACGATGGAACGAATCATGTCGGCGTCTATGCCGTGGTTTTGCAATAATTCTACAGCCTTCACACAATGCTCCTCAGGATAAAGTTCGAAATCGATATCATGTAAAAGCCCAACCATAGCCCAATAATCCGTTTCTTCTGCGAAGCCCATTTTATTGGCAAAAAACCGCATCACACCCTCAACCGTAAAGGCATGCTGTAAATGAAAATCCTCTTTATTATATTGCTTCAAAATCTCTACGGCTTTATCTCTTGTTATTGTTTTCATCTTAAATTACCTCATTCTGTTTAACTGCAATGGCTTTACATCTCAAACGCACATAGTCAGCACGCCACTGACTATCGTGGTACAAATTGTACCGTAAATCTTCTACTGCCTCTCTGATAATAGCCAGTTTAACATCCTCCTCAATTCCCACAAATGGCTTTTTCACAAAGTGCAAAATCCAATCAAACATCCCTTCCTCACCCTGCAAGTCAGTCAAGCGATCGAACAATAGCGCAAACTCTACTCTGAAACCGCACTGTTCCAGTAAGCTAGCGTATTCACCGATACTAGGAAAGTAAAAAGGCTGCATATAGTCCAGCTTTCTATATTCAAAAGCTTTCTGCAAAGCCGCATGAATCAATTGATTATTACCCTTGCCACCAAATTCAAAAACAAATTGTCCATTATTTTTTAAAGCCTTGTGGACACAATTAAGCATGGAAACTTGCTGCTCCTTGGGTATCCAATGGAAAACTGCGTTAGAAAAAACCACGTCGACTGGTTCGTCTAAGGAGAACTGAGTCGCGTCCATTTCAAGGAAGTTTATGGAAGGGTGCTGTGATTTTGCCAACAATAATAGATCTGGAGAAGAATCGATGCCAATCACCTCGACGCCTTTGCCTTGAATGATTTTGGAGAGATGGCCATGACCGCAACCCAAGTCCAAAACGCGTGTGACTAGCCCAAAGTCGATGAGGCTTAAAACGTCCTCCCCATATTGAGGGACAAAATCAAATTTTTCTGTATACGCCTTCGCATCCCACTTCATGCTCATTCCCCTTCTCGATTATTGTTTTTCAAGCGTGCTTCGCAGCTTACGTATATATACATTCATTCTAATCTGGCAAAAAATAAGGCGCAACACGGTTGTGACGCGGGGGTGCGTGCAGGGAGTTGAAAAGTTGTCACTCGGGATGCCAACTTTTCAAGCGGCTGCAGACCGACCCTCACTAAATTTACGCAAGCCAAATCTCATTTAGTTTGTTTTTATCTTGTACAATAGATACATGTTTATTTTAATTATCAAATGTGAGCTTTCCCTCCCTTGGGCGCATTCCCTAAAAGCTAAGCGTCAGGTTCTGCGTTCCCTAATAGACAAACTTCGTCGCCATTACAATATCTCTGTCACAGAAGTTGCAGATCATGACGTTTGGCAAAAAGCCTCTCTCGGCCTCGCCTACATCTCTGCACAAGAATCCCAGTCCTGGGAAATGGCCGACAAGCTCCAAAACTTCATCGACGAACAAAGCGAGGCCGACGCCAACTTCACTAAAGTCATCGTCAGCTCCTTGAGCGATTTAGTTTAAGGGTTTGCGTTGGTTTCATTGAATCGCAGCCCCCAATTTGGCAAAATAGCAGCTTGTACGCTTGTCGACCTAAATCCACTTCTGAAATTGACAAAGAAGCAGCTTGTGCACGGCAAATCACCTCAAAAACCGTTTTAAAGCTGATTTTTCGTCAATAAAACAACCTGTACGCCGATTTCGAGCTTCACAGCCCGTTTTTCTTCGCACAAGTTGATATTTTGTCAATTTTTTCGAGATTTTCAGTCCGAAACGCAATTTCGCGTCGCACAACTTGCTTTTTTGCCAACGGGGCTATCGTACCACAAGACAACAAACTCCAGATTTTAAGAGACGAACCAAGTCCGAAGCTTGGGACTTTTGCCCGTCTCTATAATCGCTTTCAGTAAAGTCTGCTTAATAGCTGCTAATCTTTTGGAATCGTTTCTTCTTTAGTGCCAAAGCAATGAGCAGAAGGATTGATAGCCCTAGCAACAACGCGTCATCACCATTTTTCTCTCCACTTCGAGGCAGCTTATCTTGCGGTTTTTTAGTTTGCGTAGGGTTCACATTAAACTTATTTGAAGTAGCAGCACCAGGCATATTTGTAGGTTGTTCGAGACTAGGCTCAAGTCCAGCTTCCGTTGTTACTTCTGGTTCATATTCTGGCAAAATATCCTCTGGTTTCGATTCCGTAGTCTCCTCCTGTTCTTCTATCACTGGTCCGAGAGTAGGCTCAGTCGTAGGGTTTACTGTCGGCTCTAGTGTAGGTTCTTGGGTTGGTTCAGATGTAGGCTCGGGCGTCGGTTCTGGTGTAGGTTCAGGCGTTGGTTCTGGTGTAGGTTCTGGCGTAGGCTCAGGTTTTAACTCGCTGTACACTAGTCCATAAACTGAGAAATGTGCCGCTTTGAATTTCATTGCTGGTGAAGGCAATTCAACCCTTTCTGAAATTACATCCTCTAATGCACCATTGGTTTCATTCAAGTAAACAAGTCGGATGCTTTGGTCACGTAATTCTTCAGGTATAGGGAAAAATACTTCAACTACGTCTCTCGGTTGTGCTTGTGCGCCGTGAGCATCTTTTATTATGATATCTGCCATTCGGTAATACGTGATTTGAGTGTCATCTTCAAGTGGAGCTTTCTCGACCAACTGAGCTGACATCTGCATATTAATATCTAAGCTTTCTGTGTTTCCAACAATCCAAAATTCCCCATCACGTAGTATTACAAGTTCTGGCGTAGGATAACGGTAAACAAACCTGATGCTCTTTTGTTCGCCTTCGTTCTCAGGAAATCTAAGCTGATCCTGTGAAATTACTATGTCGTCTACTTGTAAACTTGAGAAAACTTGACCATCAAGACTTGCCATTAGTTCAGAATTAGATTTGAGAGCTTGTGTCGCATGCTCCATGGCTAGTTCTCCAACTAGGCCATCAATGACAAAACTTCCAACTTCATGTTGTTCAACCAATGTCTCTTCAGGATTTTCTGGCTTAGCAATCCTGTTCACAGCTATGACCGTAACTAGCAATTGCGAATAGCGCTGCAAAGGTTGAACCATAACCTTAACCTCAACTATATCTTCCGATTTATCTGAATAGACAACCATTACAACAGCTATTTGCTCACCTGCTTGCGTCAAGTCGACATTCACAGCCACATTTTTTATTGCTGTTTCCGGAACTCCGGTCACGGCAGCTAATATTAGAGTTTCAGCAGAACTTGCTTCCGCACCTTGCTGGAGAGTCACAACATCTACGATAGGAGTAATTAATTCAGCTTCTGTTGGCCCAGGTGTAGGCGTTGGACCAGGTGTAGGCGTTGGACCAGGTGTGGGTGTTGGTTCAGGTGTAATCGATGGCACAGGTGTGGGGGTTGGCTCAGGGATAGGCGTGGGTTCAGGAGTAGGTGAAGGTGTCGGATTGAGCACCGCCTCCACCGTGACCTTAACCTCAACGAGGTCTTCCGATTTGTCTGAATAGACAACCGTTACTATGGCAATCTGCTCACCTGGTTTTGATAAATCGACAAATATAGTCACACTCTTCGCAGCTGTTTCTGAAATCCCAGTCACTGCGGCTAGCAACTCTGCTGTCGCTGCATAGATATTGGCACCTTGTTTAAGTGTGACTGCCGCTACGACAGGGGTCGTCTGATCTGCTTCTGTCAGCGCTGGGGTTGGCGTCGGCGAAGCAGTTGGAGTCGGGGTAGGCGTAGCCGTTGGTGTTGGTGTCGGGGTAGGCGTAGCCGTTGGTGTAGGTGTGGGGCTAGGTTTTGCCTCAACTATAACTTTAACCTCAACTAAATCTTCCGACTCATCTGAGTAAACGACTGTCACTACTGCTATCTGATCGCCCGCCAGCGTCAAGTCTATATTCATAGTCAAACGCTTTGTTGCAGTTTCAGGAATTCCTGATACAGCTGCCAAAATTTGGTTCTCCGCTGCCTCAGTTTCTTCATCTTGCTGGAGCGTCACTTCAGTAACTACGGGTGTCGTCAAGTCCGCTTCAGTTTGCGTAGGTAGCACGAGTATTGCTAATGTCAGTTTGGCTTTTTTGCTTGGGTCAGCTATCGACTGAGCTTCGATTGTAAGCTGAACTTCCTGTTCTTCTTTCGCTACAGTCAAAAGACCGTTTTCATCGAGGCTAGTTTCTTCATGATGAGCGCCTTTTATTTGCCAACGCACTGTGTCATCAGCTCCAAAGCGTGTTTTGACACTTGCCTTCACGAGTGCTTCGTTTCCAGCTTCTACTTCTGCCAGTTCTGAGCTCAGGCTCAGGCTCAATACTTCTGGGATGGCTATGTGTGTTTGCAAGCGTGCTTTGTTGCCATATGCATCGAGCACATCAATGTAAACCGTCGGATTTTCTTCTGTTTCGGATTCAAGCTGATTTGAGAAAATCTTGGAGCGGTTACTGTCATCTAAGGTGACTTCTCCTACTTTAATCGTATAGGACTCATCATATTCTGGGAAAGACGCTTTGGTCCAAGGATCAGTCAAATGTTCGAGTGTTGGCGTAATTCTAGAAATATCCAGATCATACACTGCTCCATAATTTTCAAAGTCGAAATCACGGTAACGGAAGATATAGCGTTCCTCAATCGCCTGTTCTAAGCCAATCAAGCGCCTTATTCTTCCAGTATAAACTTGCCACTCCAAGCCTTCATGCTCTGCTTCTGAAGTGGATAATGGAACGCTTGCATATTCAATAACACTGTCACCTTGTGCTGTGATGTTCACACTGTGGTTGTGTTTTTGACCACTAGTTACAACAAGACCAGTATCGCTCTGTTCAACACGTACTTGAATAGGTGAAATTAAACGTATCGTTTTCTCGGCTACGATGCCCGTACTTTCGCCATTGTAGAATATTTCGGCTGCAACTATTACAGAACCACTAGATCCTTCAAGACGTGTTAGGGTACCGTTTGTTTCATCAATCGTTGCCAAGCGCTGATTTGAACTTGACCAGCGCGCCGTAAATAAAGGATCTTCTATGCCTAAATCTAAACTTAAGGATAAATCGTTCGTTCCAACATGGTTTTCTTCTCCAACAATCTTGGCATTAATGGCAAAAACATCAACCTCCGCTTGAACAGCCGGATTCTCATCAGCCTCCACGCTAATACGTACTTGACCAGGGAGTTTGGCCAATACCATACCAGACATGTCGACTGTGGCGATTTCTTCGTTGCTCGAGGTCCAGTTTATTTTTTTGCCAAAACTATTAGCAGGTGTTGAGAGATACGATAGTCGTTTCGTCTTACCAAGTTCAATAATAACCGGGGATGTTTCAGAAATTTCAAGACCTGTTAAAACATTGTTATCGAGCAGGCGTGTTGGTCCATAAATAACGGCTTCTGACCCAGGAGCGGCGGAGAGAAGGGGATGCGAGGCGCCTTGGCCAGCGAGATATATCTTTCCATAAACAATATGCCTACCTGCTTCAATCTCACTTTTCATCAGTCTAGTTTCAGCCTGATGCTCGCTCGGTAGCGCTTTCCCATTCAAAGCAGCCAAAGCTTCAACCGTATTTGCTTCGCGGTCACTTTCGTAGATTCCGTTCGCACCACTCCAAGCCCCGCTTAGCGGACTGTAAGATGCGCTAACATTTTTAAAATTATCACTAGTAATCGCTCCGATGAATGGTCTTTGGTCACCCATAGAAAAGCCATTTTCACGCAGTGCTGCTATGTGCAAGCGAGTGTTTGCTTCGAGCAATTGAATTGCTTTGCCGTCATAGGGCACGATCGTTCCACCTGTGATATAAGCAGTCTCTCTAACGCGCAAAGGGATGCGCTTACCATCTCTTGCTTTTTCATTATCAAGCGTACCGCCTGTCATTGTAAAGGTCTTCGTCAGCACATTGCCAACAGTACCGCCATTGACTATGACATGGCTATTCGTCTCTACGGTTGGCAAATTGTTTTTATTTCCGAGTGTTCCATTATTTATTGTCAGTATCGTGCTGTCTCCTGCCCAAACAGCTCTTGATGCGCCCCAAATTGAGCCGCTAGTATTCAGCACAACACGCGTATTTGCAGCAGTTGCACGAATCGCGTTACCTACATCGCTTCCACCTGTGCCATACTCCGTGCGCAAAGACGTGCTTCCGTTCATTATCAAAGTAGCGCCATCATTCAGAACAATCGGGTTGATAGCACCATAAATCGAACCAGAAGTGCGCGATCCATCTATACTTAAACTTCCATCTAAAATTAAGCTTACGTTTGGCAAAACGTTGAGCGAGAGATATTTCAGCGTGCCAGCACCGCGTATTGTTAAGTCTCTGTTGACATTCTGCGTAGTACCTCTTGCTTGAAGCCAGCTAATATATTCCACATCGAAGGTATTATTTACCACTATGGTGCCTACATTATTGTTATTTAATGCAGCAACAAATTGGTCACGATTACTTACCGTCACCGTCTGTTTGCCGTGAATATTTTTAAGCGTAGCTAGAGTCTTCTCAGCAGCAGTTAATAGCGTGTAATTTGTAACTTGTTTCTTATCATCCGTGCTTAAAGCATCGTAGGCTACTCTCGCTTCATTTATGCGCGTTTCATCAGAAAGTTGAATTTGTGACGGTAGAGCGGCGATTTGTTCGATGACTTTTTGCCAAGCAAGTTCTTCCTCAATCTCAATTTTTTGTATGGCAAAATGATCATAGAGCGTACTACTTCCGCCTTGAACCGTATAGGCCTTGTAATATAGCCTTTCTTCATTCAATTCAACATGCGCGTAAATTGGGCGCTGAGGTTGTGACGATCTCACAGTAGGGATTGAAGCATCATCGCTCACAGGGTAATATTTTACGCCTATCGTACCTGGGGTGATAAATACCGTACCTTCTGGATTAGTCAGAACAGGATAAGTTAGTCCCCCATGGCTGTCATTCAGCGTTTTCGTTTCTTGCACAACTCCCCTACGCAATACTGCTGTGCGATTATAGGTGTGGTCATGGCCACCTAAGACAAGGTCAACAGAGCTGTCTGCTGCCAGTGCGTTCAATTGTGCGCGGATTTGAATAACATCTCTGTCCTGGCGATGCGGTCCACTTGAGTAGACAGATTTATGAAGCGCAATAATTTTCCATTTTGCCGAACTTTCATTTAGCGTCTGATAAGCCCAATTTAGCTGTGCCTGATCAATGCCACCCGCAGCATTTAAACTTTCGGTGTTCAAAACTACAAAGCAAACATTTTGGTAATCAAAACTGTAATAGACACCGGTACTCAAATCCTGTTCTGGCACATTCAGACCAGAAAGTTTATAGTGCCGCAATAAAGCATTGGGTTCAGTAACGTCCTTGGTATCACCTTTATATTCATGATTACCCGTAACCGGTACAAATGCCTGTCCCATTACTGCCTCATGAGCAGTTGCCAAGGTCCATTGCGTCTCGTCCATACCGTGATCAACTATGTCGCCTAAATGAACGGTGAAAGCAGATTCACCGAATCGACTAACGGCATCCTGTAAAGCTGTTTGATAGACCTGATAATCTACCGTACTCATGCCCTGGGAGTCCGCCACCACGGTAAACCCAAAGCCACCTTCTGCAGGTCCCGTCCGGAAACGAACCGCTTGACTCCAAGTATTACTCTCGGAACTGCCGACACGGTACCAATAGTTGCTGTTAGGCGACAAACCTGTAACTTCTGCAAGATGACGAGTCAAAGTCTGCGACCCAAAACTATTGATCAAAGCAAGATTCATACGCGTAGCTGCCTTTTTGACCGTTTCTGATTCTGCTTTAAAAACGTGAACCCTATCACTGTTAAAATCGGGACTCGCGCTAGTGTAGGGTAAAATCTGCACTTCACCAGAGCTTACATGCGTTCCTGTATACCAGCTAAAATTGCGTTTACTATAGACACCTTCTCCCGTGCCCATGCTCATGCTAATTTGTGTTGGCAAAAGACCATTAGCAACAGTCGGAGTTTGCGTCGTTCCTGAGCCATTAAAAGAAATCACACGCTCACTTGCACCAAGAATATCATCTTGCGTTTCATCATAAGCCAACGAACTGGCATATTCTTGAATGGTTGTTCCGAGACCAGCAGTAAAGCTGTCCGTCAAATAGGTGTAGATAGTATTGTCAATCAGGCGGTCCGTTGTCATGTCCAACATGCCTAGAAAAGCGGCTAACTGCCCATTTGAAGTTTTGTTATTGATAGCCGTTAACATCAAACCACTTAAAGAATAATCTAGTTTGAGATACACATTTTGGGCAACTTCATTAGCGATAGCTTTGGCCCAAGTTACTGCGGTCGTGATTAAACGTTCGACTAACCAACCACTGCTAAGGCTTTCTAGGGCTTCCACCACCCATGCCTCAGGGGTCTCCCCGCCAGCATAATGCATCGTTAATAGAGAAAGCGCAAAATCATACAAGTTCTTATCACTACCCTCGAAAATTTTTTGATTTACGAGTGAATCCACCAAAGATCTCGTTTTTGCCGTAATCCACGCATCATTTTGAATATATTTTTCGGTTATTTGTTTGAGGAGATCGGCTACCATCGCCTGAATCTGCGCATCCGTAATCGTGGCTGGGTTGGTAAACCAGCCAGCTGTCCCATAAGGCGTGATTTGTATGCCCTGATTCTTATACTGGAGAGTAACCCTTCCAATCCCGCTCCCTAACTCCATCTGCATACCACCGCCTAAGTGTGTAGTCAGCGCTTCACTTAGAACAGCGTTGAGGTCAAAATCTGGAGCAAATTCCTCTAACAAACTTAATATGCCCTCATCGACCGCTTGTTTTAGCATAGGTCTGAGTTGCCCTATCGCCATATTAAAAGGAAGTTGGTCGCTGTACATGGTATCTAAATTGTATTGGAGTAGATTATCGATAGTCTGCTCATTCATTTGAATACTTTGAATGCTGGAACTATTAAGCTTCAGTTCTTCTGAAGTTCTAGCCGTACCATCTTGTAAAGCTGACCCTTTTGTGAATAGTGCCTGACGCACCGGAGAACCATAAGAAACCAAAGAAGCCGTCTCCACATCGGTCAAGTGGTTACCTTTGATTGTTGTAAATTCAGCCACATCATTAGCGTGCATGTGTCCGGTAAAGATATAACGCAAGCCCGCATCCGCCAATGCAGTGCTTACCTTACGCCAGTCTTCAATCACATATTCATGTGCTAATTCGGCTGCCATAGAAAAATGCGGGATAAATCCGTGGTGAGCCATGGCTATCATGGTCACACCTTCCGCCTCCGCATTTTCAATCTGTGTTATAGCCCACACTAAAAGGTCCGCATCCATGCGCCCCGCTGTAATGTGCCCGTCTTCGCTCAAACCCGTTGCATCTGGACTATACATGCCCGTATCAAGGGCAAGGAGTCGGAAACCTTCATTAAGTTGCACGGTATAGGAAAGCCCGCCGGCTTGTTTGCCTTCAGGGGGTGTGTAGTAAGCAGCTTGATGCTCGCCATTGTAGCCAAAGTCGGCATAAATTTCTCTAAACTCAGCAGCGCTTGACTCGCCAAAATTCCACTTAGCAGAAGGCTCAACACCCGTGGTGCCCCGCGTTTAGGCAATGACGCACGCGTTCGCGGTACCCGCTTGTCGCACTCTACTTTCCCTGTTCCTAAACTCTGACCACTAGCATTGATACTTGTAATACATCTCGATTTCAAAGCTGAAAACATACATCCCCCATACCTAATCGACTCACTAGCCGATACTTTTCGCAAGCTATTTCATCCTACTGAGGTTTTAGCGTATGGGTTCAACGTTAAACTGAGATTAACGCTACTTTAATCCTTCTCAAAATTTCAAAACATTTATGCTCTGCTTATCCACAGGAAATTTAATGGTATTGAGTATGTATAATATTGGCAAAAAGCAGCCTACGCACCGAGTGCCGCGTACCACCACTTCCCAAATTGACAAAGAAGCAGCTTGTGCACGGCAAATCACCTCAAAAACCGTTTAAAAGCTGATTTTTCGTCAAAAAAACAACCTGTACGCCGATTTCGAGCTTCACAGCCCGTTTTTCTTCGCACAAGTTGATTCTTTGTCAATTTTTCTGAGATTTTCGGTCCCAAAAGCCTTGAGACGTCACACAACCTGCTTTTTTGCCAACGGGGCTATCGTACCAAAGCTACAGAACCGTCGCCCCAAACTAAAGCGAGCACAAAGCAATCGCAACAAAGCAGCCTACTAATCCCTAAGCTCCACGACACCACCCAAACTGGTGTAGTCGTCCAAAAAGCGTGGATAGGATTTTTTCACGCAGTCGATATCATCAATGAACAAGCCATCGATAGAGTGTGCGGCAGCGATGCACTGGCACATCATCATGCGGTGATCGTTGTAGGTTTTTACTTCGCCAGACTTGAACCAAAGGGGAATTTTTTCGCCATTTGCCATAGTTTTGTAGCCACCCAGAGGCTTTTTCATTCCCTTAATGAGCAGAAAATCCAAGCCTTCTTCGGCCTCCACACCAAGTGCCTCAAGCATCTCAACTGTAGCGTGTAAACGGTCGCATTCTTTCATGCGGAGCCGCGCAACATTGCGCAGTATATGTGTGCCCGGTATCACAGCGCAAGCTAAAGCGAAGGCCGGAACGATGTCGGGAAACTGTTCCACACTACATTCTTGAACAACATAATCCGCCTTGGGATGTTCTTGCATATGACACAAATCGCCTAGCAGATGTCTAAAAACAGCATCGCCTTGTTTAGTTGAGGTACTAAGGCCTTGAACGTCAATGTCCGCGCCGAGAAAATTGGCCAGATGGAAAAACGCGGCTTGGCTAGCGTCGGCTTCTACTTTAGGTAGATGCGCGGGCATGGTATATGTTTGGCCACCTTTTACCACATAAGAACCAAATTCGCCAAGCGAAGCATCAAAGCTAATTTCCACGCCGAAAAGGCGTTGTTCAGACAAGGTTAAAACAACATAAGAGGCTGATTCCAAAGGCGATTCGAGACGAATCACGCTATCTTTGGCAAGCAGTGGCAGCGCCAATAATAGCCCGGTCAAATATTGTGAACTAATATTGCCAGGAACGGAGAATTCACCGCCCTCGAGTTTTCCACGTAAAGTCAGAGGGAGAAATAAGCCTTCTTTTTCATTGGCAAAATCAAGCTGCACACCATGTCCGTCGAGTATCGTTTTATACTCGGCAAGGGGTCGTTCGGGGAGCCTTCCTTTGCCAGAAAAAACATGTTCGTTACCGCTTAAAGCAGCAACGGGTATGGCAAAGCGTAAAGTAGAACCCGACTCACGACAGGCTAATGCTGTCTTTTCCTGAACGAGTGCATCGATTACATCACAAGTTGCCAGTATGTCTTCCGAGGCTTTTTGCGGATCGGTACGGGCCATGTTCATAGTGTTCTGTAGGACTTCCATGGCATGTCTGGAACCGTTCAAAGAAGCCAAATATAAACAAAATAAACGTCTATGTGTCAGGCTCTTAGAGACCGGTGGGACAACTTTTCCCCTTAGAAAGCTAGGGTGAACAAATGCGGAACGATGCTTGTTATTACTCAATCCCAAATCTCCTCAAGAATGTTTTGCAGTGTTTCTAGCGCTATAGGATAGGTCACTGCTTCGCCAATTTCTTTCAAAAGAACCAGATGTAATTTCTCACCAATACGTTTCTTGTCTGCCTTCATAGCATGCATCACTTCTTCAGACGTACAGTCTGAAAAATGCGTTGGCAGTTGATAAGCTTCCAATAATTTTTTCACGCGCTCACTCGTTCCGACAGGGGTAATGCCGAGGCGTTCTCCAATGCGACAGGCAACAACTTGCCCAATTGCAACGGCTTCGCCATGGCGAAGTAATTGATAGTGGGTGATGCGCTCTAGTGCGTGGCCTACGGAATGGCCGAAATTGAGATGCATGCGTTCACCCGTGTCTTTTTCGTCGTTTTTGACAACTTTGACTTTGATGTCCACGCAACAATTGACAGCCCACTCTAAATCGAGTGCTTTACTTTCCATGCGTTCGAAAAGTTGCAGGTCGCGGATGCAACCATATTTGATGATTTCGGAGATACCGTTGTTGAGTTCCGCGCGCGGTAGAGTTTGTAATGTCTTGGGGTCGATGAGGACGGCGTGTGGTTGGTAGAAGGCGCCGACCATGTTTTTGCCAAAAGGCATATCAATCGCAGTCTTGCCGCCAATTGCTGAATCCACCTGCGCCATCAGACTGGTGGGTACTTGGATGAGACGGATGCCACGTAAATAGGTGGCTGCAGCAAACCCGACCATATCCCCCACAACCCCACCACCGAGGGCCAAAACGACATCACTGCGCGTAATGTCTGCCATAAAGAGGGCGGTGTAAATCTTGTTGAGGCTATGCATGGTTTTATGTTCTTCACCTGCATCAATTTCGCAAGAAGCCGTTTTCAAACCAGCCGCATAGAGGCTTTTCAGCACTCGGCTGAGGTACAAGGGCGACACATTCGTATCCGTTATGACCATCGCCTTTTTGGCTGCACCAATCGCTGCAAGTTTCTCCCCAACTTGATCGAGCAAACCGCTGCGAATCGTAATGGGGTAATCTTTTGAACTGGTTCTTGCAATAATTTCTGCCATCTTTTTCTCTCTTTTCTACTTTTTTCACGCCAACCGTAAGCTTAACGCTTCATCAATTTCACTAAGTTATAGCGTTCTATCGACCGCCTCCGCCACCCTACGCAGCTTCGGCATCAGTTCGTCGAAAGCCGCTGGAGTCAGGGATTGTGGACCGTCAGATAGCGCATTGGCAGGGTCGTTGTGGACTTCAATGATGAGGCCGTCGCAACCGGCGGCGATGGCTGCTTTTGCCAAAGACTCCACGAGCCAAGCCTTACCACCCGCGTGACTGGGATCAACGAAAACCGGCAGATGGGTCAGACGCTTCAGAACAGGCACAGCACTTACATCCAGCGTATTGCGTGTCGCGGTTTCAAAGGTACGAATGCCACGCTCGCAGAGAATGACCTGCTCATTTCCGCCCGCCATGATATATTCTGCGGACATTAGGAGTTCTTCTATTGAATTGGCAAAACCCCTTTTCAACAAAATCGGTTTCCGCGTATGCCCCAATTGCTTCAGCAATTCAAAGTTCTGCATATTACGCGTACCGACTTGAATGATGTCCACAAACTGCTCAAACATTTCAATCTGAGAAGCGTTCGTGATTTCGGAAACAATCGGCAACTGCGTGGTATCGCGGGTCTTTGACATGTAAATCAAGCCTTCAGCCTTCAGCCCTTGGAAAGCATAAGGCGAGGTGCGTGGTTTAAAAGCACCGCCACGTAGAAAATGCGCGCCGGATTTCTTTATGGCATCCGCCACGATCGCAATTTGATCCTCCGTCTCAACCGAGCAAGGTCCTGCAATTACTTGGATTTGTTTACCACCAATCAGCTGCCCGCTAATTTCAAAAACACTGTCATCCGGGTGGAATTTACGGTTCGCCTTCTTAAATGGCTCTTGAACCTTCATGACCTTTTCGACAATATCGCGCTGCGCAACCGCATCGATGTCAATCGCCGAAGTATCCCCGACAAGGCCGATAACTGCGACATCCGTACCCACGATTGGGCTTGTCTGAACACCAAAAGTCTTCAGCCAGTGTTCCATTTGTTCGATCTGTTCAAGGCTAGTTCCTTGTTTTAAAACAATAATCATAATCTTCTTCCTTTATGCACTAAACCCAAGCTAGTGCGTTCAAAATTTGTTTTATTTTTGTATCAAGTGGGAGTTCTGCATTAATCGTAAAATCTGCAGCCATTTCGTAAAGTGGTTTTCTATGATTATACAGTGCCCTGCTATTCTCGGCAAAACGAAGCCTGTCCTCGTTTTCCACCATAGGTCTACCTTTGCCACCCTCACCAATGCGCTCCAAAGCGGTTTCTATACTCACATCTAGGAAAATTACTTGTCCCCCAGCAGCATGAATGCGGTCTGCGGCACCCTCTTGCACCACAGTTCCACCACCTGTCGCCAGAAACAATGTTTTTCCAGCTCGCTTTTTCGTCAAAACATCGTCTAAAAGTGAAGCTTCAATGGCTCTAAACCCCACTTCACCTTCTTGTTCAAAAATTGCAGGGATGTTGCGCCCTTGACGCAAGACAATTTCCTCATCCAAATCCAAGAAGTCGATTTTATCGCCAAGCCGTTCCTTTAGTGCAAAGCCAATTCTCGATTTACCAGATCCCATGAAGCCCGTCAGAACTATCTTCAGCGGATACTTGTCCCGAAGCGTCTCTGCCAAGCGCATACAGATGGGGATGGCCGCCAGTTCAGCTGCGCTAAAATCTTGCTCGGCTTGCCAAATCTTACGGGCCTCCACGCCTTGGTAGAAAAGCATGGGAAGTCCGTTTTGCGTTTCTAGGCCTGCCGATTTTGCCAATAATAATAGACGTGTCGCAGCTGGATTATAGATACTTTCAAAAACCATGGGCCGCGTGTATGTAAACAATTTCTGCACGAGCCTTTCTGGCATGGGCAATGCACCGCAATGGGGCCACATACCCGCCGAGGTCGCTTGTAAAACCACATCAAAAGCATACGCGTCTTCATCAAGTGCGTATGCAAGTTCTTCGTAAGAAAGGGCTTCTATAGCTGTTGCATTCCCACTATTCCAAGTCTTTTCGCTAAGTTTATTGGCAAAAACCTCAGCCTTATCCCTATTCCTACCCGTGATTACTAATTCCGCTGCAGCAGACTCCAAGGCCACCGCCGCCAAGGCTTCCGCCACCCCGCCATAGCCAATCAGCAGTACCGACTGTCCAAAAAGCGAGGGCAAAACCCTGCGTAAACCCATAATATCCGTATTGAAACCCTGTCCTTGCCAGACCGTATTGACGGCTCCTAGACGCTGGGCTTCATCGCTCAAGCCATTTAGATAGGGCAAAATTGCTTGTTTGTGGGGCACGGTAACATTAAAGCCGTCGTACGCTAGTGGTATCTTGGCGGCTAGGTCTTCTGGCTTAACATCCTCCAAGACATAGCTGCAGTTGTTTTCAGAGAATTCTGAAATCAGCCTGTGCAACTGTGGCGAAAGGCTATGTTCAATCGGGTGGCCAAGTAGCGCAAACTTAGGAACTTTCATATTTTTCATTCTGTGCCGTAACCTTCTGCTGCTAGTATTTCGGCAGCACGTTGCCGTTGTTGACCGTCAGCTAAATACAGACGTAAGACGCCGCCGTCATATTGGCGCGCATCCTGCAAACTAATATTTTTGATATTGACGTTCTTTTCTCCTAAGATGCGTGTAATATGCGCCAACTCTCCGGGCTGATCTCGTACATCAACTATGAGCAAGGCTGGTGCGGATAGTGCGCCAGAGGCTTCTGGTAGTGCGTCACGATACGTTTTGCCAAGCTCAAAAAAATCTTTAAGTGCAGGCTCATCATCAGTCAGCAAGATACTTTTAAAAGCCGTTAGATCTTCGACCAAACCATCTATACACTGCGCCAGCGCTGCTTTGTTAGAAGCAGTGATGCCGGTCCAAAGATCGGGATCGCCGGAAGCTATGCGGGTAATATCCTTAAACCCACCAGCTGCCAGGCGTGTTTTAGAGGAATCCGTTGCTTGCGCTAGTTGCCTTACTAGTGAGGCTGCCACAACGTGGGGCAAGTGTGAAATCGCTGCCACTGCTTGGTCGTGGTGTGCGGCACTTAATTCAAGGGGGACAGCGCCAACAGCTTTGGCCAAACTTTGTAAGAGCAGTGCATCTTCGTGCGCTGAATCGTACGCTTCTGGCAGGCAAAAAACCCAAGGGGCATTCTCAAACAGATGTGATGTTCCAACCGCATATCCTTGTCGCTCCGAACCCGCCATCGGATGACCACCAATAAAACGAAGCCCTTGCGTCGCCTCCATAACTGGAGATTTTACACTGCCTACATCCGTCATCAAGGCTTTCGTGTACTTTGCTATCGCTTGAGAAAACTCTCCCAACAAAGGAATGGGAAGGCCAAGAAAAATGACATCTAATTCTTTAAGCGCTTCGACGAGTTCAGGTGAAAAATCTGTCGCAGATTGTACCGTAAAACCTTCATCCGCCACACCTTCGGCGAGCGCCAGCGCGACACCCTCTGCAGAGCGGTTAAAAACCGTCAGTTTCGCTAAGGATAAGCCTTGTGCGGCAAGGCCTTCGGGTCTGCGGCGGAGTGCTTTTGCCAAAGAACCACCTATCAAACCGAGGCCCCAGATACCTATTTTTAATGAACGCATTTTATCTTCCTAAACGTTGTACGTGCGACCAAGTAGTTCTGCCATCGCAGCAACTTTCTTCGCCAGTTCTGCGAAAATCTCCGGCTTCAATTGCTGCGCCGCATCGGACATCGCGCAAGAAGGATCGGGATGCACCTCAACAATAAGACCGTCCGCACCGGCAGCAACTGCAGCGAGTGTAAGCGGTCCCACCAAGCTGGCTTTTCCTGCTGCATGACTCGGGTCTACAAATATAGGCAAATGTGTTTTTTCTTGAAGAACGGGCACTGCGCTGACATCTAAGGTATTACGTGTCGCCGTTTCAAAAGTACGAATACCACGTTCGCATAGGATAAGTTTGTTGTTTCCTTCGCTCAGTATGTATTCCGTCGACGAAAGCAATTCTTCTATGGATTCCGCGATACCGCGTTTTAGCATGACGGGAAGACCCGATTGCCCTATCGCTCTTAAGAGCCTAAAGTTCTGCGAATTGCGCGCACCTACTTGAACAATGTCTACATACTTTAATGCTTCATCCAGATCAAGTTCAGAAGTGACTTCAGAAATGACCAAGAGACCTTCTTCATCTGCTACTTCACGCAGAATTTTGAAGCCCTCGTTTTCCAAGCCTTGGAAACTGTAGGGTGACGTGCGTGGCTTGTATGCGCCACCACGTAAGACTTTGGCTCCTGCTTGCTTGACTGCTTTAGCCGCAATGGAGACTTGCTCAAAACTTTCCACCGCACAAGGACCTGCCATCATAATCAGTTCCTTGCCGCCAAAACAAACATCTTTAACCATAAACGATGTGTCTTCAGGATGAAACTGTCGATTAGCTAATTTATAAGGTTCTACAATAGGCACAAGCTTGTCTACGTATGGCAAAACGCGGAGCTGCTCTGTGTCCAGCTTCGTTTTGTCTCCAACAATACCTACAATCGTACGCTCTGCACCCACGGACAGATGCGCATGTAAACCATGCGACTCCAACTGAGCGACAAGCGCATCAAGTTCTTTCTGCGTTGCCTGCGGATTTAATACAATAATCATAAATAAAAAGACCTCCAAATACCTTCCATACTACTTCTCTCACCCACCTTGGGGCTGCAAACGAGAATAGTCCCAGTTTAGTGCTTGGATGATTGAGCGTCAATGCTAGAATTCGTGTGGATAGCAGATGCGCCGCAGTGCGGGTATAAAAGCCAGGATTTTGACTAAAAACAAAGTCTATTTCACTGCCATCGTCGGCAAATCAAGATGAACAAAATAGTCTGGAATGACGGCATCTTTGCCAGACGCTTCTGGCTTATCTAAGTTGGAAATCTCAATATATACCGGACTTGTTAAATCTTGAAGATAATATGCAATCTTGTACACCTCAACATGCGCTTGAGGTTCAATAATAAGAGCGACTTCTGTATTGTGTGTTTCTATAGCATCAACAGATTCTAGTTCTAAACCATTCTGATAGACAGTTGCAATAAAGCCAGCATTACCATGAATCACCTCAGTGCCAATGTTTTTGTAGCCATATTCTAAAAGTAGTGCCGGTTTTTGCTTTTCCGCAATTTGAATGACTGAATATTTGATTGGCGTATACTCTCGTGGAGGTAAGGTAAAGGTATCAGCCATGTGAAGATTGGTTGGCTGCATTACCTCTGCACTTTTAGGATCTACTACAAAAAGGTCCTTATCGGCTGCTACGCTAACCCCTCGTGGAACATTGGCGTCAAGTATTGTCATGGAAGTCGGATCAATGGTAAAGCTGAGAAACTTGTCACCGCCTTGCGCAAATTGTCTGACAGTAAAATCTATTGGAGAAGAGTCAATCATGTACCAGGCCATTTCTACCCCTTTTTGAACGTACCCAGGTAGCAATTTCAAAGCGTACGACTCTCTATTGAAGTCTTTGCTATTAACAAAGACATCTGTAAGCCTCTGTCCTGCTTGTGTTGCTTCGATACTAACACCAGGCATAGCAAAGAAGACAAAATCAGAGGTGTTTTTCCAGTCAAAAACTGTCTTAATCGCGCTTTCTCCATCACCTGCTGTAAATGTTTCAAACTTTGTGATACGAAAAGGTAAACTGTCATTGAGTAGAACAGTTTCGCCGATGGACCAAGCGTCTTTACCAGTTTTGCCAGTAGCACCTTGCAAAAAACTACAGGCAGTAGTAGAAACCAAGAACAAAAGAAGTATGCTGAGAAGCATCGTTTTAATTTTATATTTACTCATACTAATTCCTTTTTAGAGCAAGATAACATAATTAATTGTTTATTGCGCCAAAAATTTCTCGCTGTTTGGTACGGATAAAGTAAAACTCTGAATCTCCGTATTGATTAAGGCCTGTCCCGCGCCAATTTCAACACAGACCTCATAGTAGCCTGGGTCAAGGGCAAGGCTTAGATCCTGGCCGGCTACGATGGATTCGATGACGGCGGACCCTTTGCCAAACGCTTCCTTATATATCTTTATATAAGCCTCTGTTTTATCGCTCGAGGAAGACTGTAAAGAAAAATTCACGACATTCGTGCGTAATGATGGCAAAACCTTCAGCACCGGACTCTCAACCCGCTCAAAAGTAAATTTCTGCTTAGCCTTGTTGTCGGCGGCTGTTTCTTGCGCATAAATTTGAACCTGTTTGGCATCCAGAAGGCTGATTTTGCGCGCAGTATACTGAGGTTCAATTGTTATTAGCTTTTTCTCACTGCTAATTTTCCAGGCTTGGCCTTTACTCGAAGTTTTATCGTCAAGTTGGATGGAAACGCCATCCCTGTCCAGCGCGCCTGCGACATCCATGACAAAGCCGTTGGCGTTGCGAATTTCATAAAAACCATTATTGCCCAAGCTGATGCGCCAGTATTGAGCGCTGCTTGATTGTGTGGCACTTTCCAAGGCAATGCTGCGACCATCGGCCGCTAAAGCATGCTTGCCATCCTCTGTCAAAATTCTGGCTACAAAGTCTTGGTTTTCTGGTTGCTCGCTGAAAACTTCTTCAGTGAAATTAGCGATGTAAATATAGCCTTGCAGTGAAGGCGTAGATTTAGCAATCCAACGTGTATTAAAATATGAGCCTTTCCATACCGATTCAGAAATCAGGATCTTGTCTCCTTGGATTTCTTCAACAATCGCTACGTGCCCAAGTTCACCAGAATTCCAACAGACAATTGCGCCAACGCGAGGCTCCTGCCCATAGGGATAGGTTTGGCTACGGATATTATCGCCCCAAAAATAGTGCGCATCCCTGGTGGAAAGATTAGGTCTTGTGCCCAAGAGTTCCCACGCACGTCCATAGGCATAAGTTGTGCAATTGGGCATCGGAAAGCCAGCACGTGCGAATGGATTCGACGCAAAATAATACGCATTATCTTTAGTCGGAGCTGTAAGTCTCGGACCACTAATGTAGACATCGTGCAAAGGTATATTTACGGACGACATGCCCGAAAGTGACTCGTCGACAGGTGCGGGGGTTGGCGTCGGTGTTGGTGTAGTACTCGGTGTTGGAGTTGGTGTAGTTGTTAGAGTTGGAGTTGGGGATATGTTTTCTGAAGAACTGCTTGTAAGGGAAGGTGTAGTTCCACTTGTTGGTTCTGGTGTTGCTTTCGCGGTAGAGACTTTTGTTGTTACAGCAGGAGCCGGCGTAGGTTTTGGTGCTGGAGTCGCAGTCGTGCTGCTGCTCGTGCTCTTGTTTGTCGTTGTTACCGTAGGACTTGTCGCTGACGTTGCGCCACTTGTCTCACTAGTAGTATGCGTTGTGTCGCTTGTCTCTGAACTCGAATCTGTCTGCGAATTTGTGCTTGTATTAACACTTGGAGTTGTTGCTTCACTAGAGTTTTCTTCCGCAGTTATCGCTACCGCAGTCGGAATATCTAAAGCATCTGGGTCAAGAGTATTAGATTCGGCGAAAATAACGCGCCCCCCAAATAAGACCGACAAAGTAAGACTAAAAATAACAAGCCACTGAAGGTAAATTTTTCTTCTTAGCACAAGTTTTCCCCCACCAGATTCCAATAAGCAAACGTTTTAAGCGATGCTTTTTACAAATAAAAGCAATTAAGTAAGTATAGTATGTTTTGGAACGATATTCTATTCATATACATAGTTAATTTGGGCAATTTTGATTCACATGCTGGAATTGACCAGAGCAGCACAGGAATCAGGAAAAAGTTCACAATTTTTGCCAGCGTTTATTGATGTTTTGTAGAAGCTTAAGTGCTTTGGCCTAAGTTAATTGTAATCCAAATTAAAATCATGTTAAATTTAACCAATCAAGCATGTAAGAAAGGGAGGCCCCCAAATGTCTGAAGTAGATCAAATCACAAAACCTAAAATGAGCAACAGTCAATACGAAAAAACGTTACGTGAATTACAGATTGAACTGGTGAATTTACAAGAATGGATAAAGGCACAAGGACTGCGCGTCGTTGTCATCTTTGAGGGCCGTGATGCTGCTGGAAAAGGCGGTACCATAAAACGTATTACCGAATCCTTGAATCCACGCGTGTGTAGAGTCGTTGCGCTCAGTGTCCCGACGGAAAGAGAAAACACCCAATGGTATTTCCAACGCTATGTTGCGCATCTTCCTGCAGCAGGCGAAATGGTGCTCTTTGATCGGAGTTGGTATAACCGCGCGGGAGTCGAGAAAGTGATGGGGTTTTGCACAAATGAAGAATATGAAGACTTCCTTCGTAGCTGTCCTTCTTTCGAAAACATGCTCATCCGCTCCGGGATTATTTTAATCAAGTATTGGTTCTCCGTCAGCGATACTGAACAGGAACGCCGCTTTCAAAGCCGCATCAATGACCCCACGAGACGCTGGAAAATCAGTCCGATGGATCTTGAGTCGCGCAGACGCTGGGTTGAATATTCACAAGCCAAGGACACTATGTTTTCTTACACCGACACAAAAATTTCTCCTTGGTATGTCGTGCACTCAGACAATAAAAAAATGGCGCGTTTGAACTGCATCAAGCACTTGCTCTCCATGATCAAATACGAGCCAATCGAAAAGCAAGATATTGAGCTGCCACCTAAAGAGGAATACAAAGGCTATGTACGGCCACCTGTTGAGGAGCAAACATTCGTACCCGATTTCGCCGCAGACCTCGTAAAAAATGGAGATGAGACGAAGAAAGGTAATGGCAAAACCAAAAAAGCCAACGACTCCAAAGAAGAAAATACCGAAAAGAAAGCACCCCCTCCTGTTGAAGACAGCCCCGAAATCGAGGCCCCACCTGCAGAGGATGCTCCCGCAATAGAAGATGCACCAAAACCCAAAGCATCTACCAAAAAGTCTCCTTCCAAAAGTCAGAATTCTGCTGAAAAAGCCAAAAAGAAAGCAAAAAAAGTTTAAGTATATTTATGCTGCTTAAAGCAGTAAAGGTAAATCCGAAGTAGGGTAGCGTGTAGCTTGCTCTACTTCTTTTTGCCAATAGTATTACGAAAATTCTCCATAAAAATCCCCCCAATAATTGTTAAGAAAATTTAAACTACAACGACTTGCAAAACTATTGTGCTGCCCAATTCATATTGATATCATATTGATATCAGATGTATAGCAGTTCAAAAGAATTGTGGAGGATATAAAGATGCAAGAAAAATTATTAAAAGCAAGAAATGGTATGGTCATTCTCATCAGTACTCTTCTGGCTTACGCTTTAGCAATCGCGCTTATAGCCGTCGGAGCAAGCTTTGTTGTGTCGGACAATTCCATCGGAATAGTAGCGGTTCTTCTTGGAGTAGCTATCCTCATCGTAGGATTTTTTACGCTCTTAGGTTTTCGAATCGTAAAACCACAAGAGGCTTTGGTTTTGACACTTTTCGGAAAATACCTAGGCACAATAAAGGAGGCCGGTTTTTATCATGTTAACCCCTTCTCTTCCGCTATTAATCCAGCAGCCAAAACGCGCCTTGGACAAAGTGGAGACGTGCGTACTAAAACGAGCAAAATACAAATCAACACATCTGAAGAAACTGCAGAAATGCCTGAGTTCGGAAACAAAAAAATCTCCTTAAAAATCATGACCCTTAACAACAGTAAACAAAAAATCAACGATTGCCTAGGCAACCCCATCGAAATCGGAATCGCAGTAATGTGGCGTGTAGTGGACACTGCGAAAGCCGTTTTTAATGTAGACAACTTCAAAGAGTACCTGTCCTTGCAATGCGATAGCGCACTACGCAATATCGTTCGCATCTATCCCTATGACGTGGCACCAGGCATCGATACAACAGGCGACGGGATTGCCGACGAAGGTAGTCTACGCGGATCGAGCGAAGTTGTTGCGGAACGCATCCGCGCCGAAATTCAGTCCAAAGTAGAAGAAGCAGGCTTAGATATCATCGAGGCACGCATCACCTACCTCGCCTATGCACCAGAAATCGCAGCCGTTATGCTCCAACGCCAACAAGCAACAGCCATTGTAGACGCACGCAAAATGATCGTCGAAGGCGCTGTAGGCATGGTAGAAATGGCCCTCGACAAACTCAACGAACAAAATATTGTTGACCTCGACGAAGAACGCAAAGCAGCCATGGTCTCCAACCTCTTGGTTGTACTTTGCGCCAACCGCGACGCCCAACCAGTCGTAAATAGCGGAAGTTTGTACTAAAATGTCCAATGAGAAAAAACAAATCCCCCTGCGCGTCTCCGCCAAACTCTATGAACAAATTGCTTCATGGGCCGAAGATGACTTTCGCTCAATCAATGGGCAGATTGAGTACCTGTTGTCAGAGTGTGTTCGCCAGCGTAAAAAGACTGGAAAATACGTTTCGGAACGCCTGGATGAAAAACCAGAATTGGATATTTAGAAGTATATGATTGGCAAAACCACCCCACCCCTCACGACCCCCGAACCCATAGATTCAAGCACACGCATAGCTTTGCAAAACCGCCACAGGGCTGCCACCGCAGCCCTGTTCTTAGTTTCCATCATCTGGGGTTCCGGCTTCATCATGACAGAACTTTTAATCAGCGCCGCCTGGAACACCGCCCAAATCATGGCAGCCCGCTTCTCAATCGGCGCTATCGCTTTAGCGATAACACTTGGAAAAAACTTGTTGAAAATAAGTCGCCAAGAATTCAAGGCCGGTGTAATTGCTGGCAGTATGATTTTCTTTTCTTTCTATATGCAAACTTTAGGCCAACGTGAAACTACCGTTTCAAACGTCGCATTTTTCACTGCGACAAATGTCGTCATGGTGCCCCTATTTGCTTGGCTTTTCAATCGTGAACGCCTGCAACTCCATACCCTGCTTTTGGCAGGTCTATCATTTATTGGCATGCTAGTCCTCAGTTATTCGGGCGGACGCATCACACTGAACCGCGGCGATGTGGCGATTTTATCCTGCGCTGTAGTATTTGCTTTACATATCATTTATTTGTCAAGACAGTTGCGCCACTGCGATGCCGCTCGACTAAATGTTGTGCAGATTGGAACAGCCGCTGTTTTCTCACTTGTGGCTTGGTTGTTTACAGGTTCTGCGAATCCAGGTTTCGATTTGGGGGCGGGGGGTTTGCCAATATTATTCTTAGGATTGCTCAGCACATGTGTATGTTATTACTTGCAAACCAAAGCACAAGCGCTGGTTAAGGCTTCGACAGTCGCGATAATTTTGGCTCTTGAAGGTTTTTTTGGCAGCTTCTTCTCTTTGTTACTTGGCATGGATCGCTTCAGTTTTAGACTTGTGATTGGTGGGCTCTGCATCGTTGGCGCCAGTATTCTAAGCAACTACTTTTCCGCTTATGCTAACAGACGCACCTCTAGTAGCAAATAATCCGCTATATCAAGAATGAGTTTGATGGAGCGTCGATTTTGTTATTCTACAGGCTAAAAACCTAATCTTCGTAACAAATAATACGCTGTATCAAGAATGGGTTTGATGGAGCGTCGATTTTGCTATTTCACTGCCTCAAAAAGCCACACGCGAACAGTTGCTGGAATGTAAGCGGGTTGCAAGGCTTACTTATCCAACTTCATTCCTGTCGTAAAGAGCAACTATATACGGATGGTTAATATCATATGTTGTCAAAGGCTTGGCATGCTCAACTTTACCTATTGGTCGGATGTTTTCCCCCTTTGTATTAGTAAAAGAATCGCCCAAGTCATTTCTGCACTCCTCAATCATCTTATACAGCTTCTCAACAATCTCTGGATTTTGTTC
>CAZNNL010000026.1:26047-27791 GCA_964574395.1 uncultured Oscillospiraceae bacterium
TTCCAGTAAACAATAAATGGTACGCGTTGCCCACCTTCCCATGTGGTCGCTTTTGAGCCTCGTAGAGGCCCGTTGCTTTCGCCAAAATCATTCCTGGAACCATTATCTGAGGTAAAAATAATCATGGTGTTTTCTAACAAGCCTTGTTCAGTCAACTCGTGTACGATTGCCTTAGTCGCCCAATCGATCGCAGCAACACAAGCCCCATAATCACCATTTCGTGAAGATTTAACAAACGAATCAGCTGCATATAATGGGAGATGAACATGCATATGAGCCAAGTACAGAAAGAATGGTTTTTCTTTATTCTTACGAATAAATTCTACAGATTTTTCTACGTATCGCTCAGTAATCCCTTTCTGATCAGGTTGTTGCTCTATTACCTCTTCCCCCCTCATTAATGGAAGTGGGGGCATTTTAGGTCTGGTTTCCATTGGCGCCATATCGTTACTATATGGAATTCCGTAGTAGTCATCGAAGCCATGTCTTGTAGGTAAGAACTCTGGTTGATCTCCACAATGCCATTTTCCAATAATCATTGTAGAATAATCTTGCGACTTAAGAATGTCGGCAATTGTTATTTCTTTAGGATTAAGTCCAATCGGGTCACCAGGAAACAGAACCCAATCATCGTGAAAGCTACCAAAGCTAATACGAGGGGGGTAGCAACCAGTTAACATCGCACCTCTTGATGGAGAACAAACGGGAGAAGCCATGTAAAAATCAGTAAACCTCCTACCATTTTCCGCTAGTGAATCAAGGCATGGAGTATCATTTTTTGTAGATCCGTAACACCCCAAGTCACCATATCCCAAGTCATCACAGTTGATAAGAATAATATTTGGTTTCACAGTACTCTCCTTTGTATACAATTTTTCACCGAATTGATGAACACGTGCACGCTTAATGTTTACGTTTATATTAATGTTTTTAATATATAAATCAATATTATACTTTGCTTCTTGTTTTAATTGTCAGATTTGCACAGTAATTATTGTTAACATTCACATATTTTGTTGATAGTCGTTGCATTAACACAAAATCCTTATTATCATCCCAATAGAGTGCACGTGAACGCACACTTTTACTTAACGGAGGAAACATATGAGAAAATGGCTAAAATCAACCGCTCTCCTATCAACTATCATTATTGGAGTGAGTGCTCTATCAGCATGTACCGCATCGACTACAACTGTGGCAAATACAACAAGTGCAGCGCAACAAAGTGAACAAAAAGAAGAAAACAAAAGCGAAGAAGCATCAAACGCTCCAACTGGAGAACTAAAGAAAATCGTAATCGGTACGCAACCATCTACAATGGGCGTTCCAGTGCAATATGCATTTGAAAATGGCTTTTTTAAAGATCTTGGTTTGGATGTCCAGTTAGTTCTATTCCCAACAGGTGCTCCACTTAATGAAGCGCTTGCAGCTGGACAACTAGACGTGGCTGCAAACGGTCTTGCTTCAGTTTTTCCATTAGCTAACGGAGTTTGCCAATGGATTGGTGAAGGGAACACAACAGGTGGAATGGGTATTTTCGTTAGAGACGACAGCCCTATTCTTCAGCATAAAGGCGAAATTGCTGGCAAGCCAGATATGTACGGCAGTGCTGACACCATTAAAGGAACCACTTTTTTAGGCCCTCTTGGCACATCTGCCCAGTTTAATGTTATGCGTTATATCCAACAGTATGGTTTAACCGATACTGATGTATCTCAAATTCATATGGACCATGGTCAAGCAT
>CAZNNL010000027.1:0-27680 GCA_964574395.1 uncultured Oscillospiraceae bacterium
ATTGGGGTGTTTGAATTAAATCGTATCCAGGTGACTGAATTAAGCAAGTTTCGCCCCAGATTGATGAATATGATAATTTGTTATTCCACGTGGCCAGTCTGGCAAAAAGGCGACTTGGATATCGCTATCCGAAAAGTCCCAAAATGGGCGTCCCTCTCGCCTATCCGAATTTATCACAAGCTCAGAATCGTCAAGCTTTACACTCAGAAGATATTTCGTCATCCCATCATAATAAGCGCTAAGCCATTTGTCATGGACATATAGCGCACTGGGTCTTGCTTCTCTCATAGGAAAATAAAAGGCAGCAAAAGTAACCGCTAAAACAGGTACAAGGAATAATATTGGGGCTAACATTGGAAATATGCTTAAAAGAGACCGTCGTTTTTTGTTCATTAAGCTCTGTTCCTCCACTTCAAAACTGAAATCTCGATTCCATAATCTACTTCATAAGAATATTGTAATATAGTTAGCAAAAGATAACTGAGTTTAACCTAATTTTAATGTATAGAACATTAGTGGGTGTTGTAGTGCTTGTTATTTCATCCAAATAGGCAGCAGTATTTTGTATGTTTATCCATAGCAAGAGCTTCGTTTCGACTTTATAATAGATTGATAAGAAGCGATTTAAATATATCGTCAATATAATTTCGAAAGGTTGGTATAAATGATGGTCTTAGAAAATTACGTAGCAAAAATGAACGCAGGAGATTACGAAGGTGTATCCCAACTCTTCACCGAAAATTGTCACTTCAATGACGGCGGAGCTCGAGAACTCCTAGTCGACGATTTGGTAGTCAATGGAAGAGAAGCTTTAAAACAAGCTTTCAAAGGAGTTTTCGAAGCTTACAAAGTTCGCTCAGAAATCGTTAAAAGCAATCCTCGTTCAATGGAATATGATGTCTACCTCGGAGACATCAAACTTGAGTGTATCGGTTGCGCAACAGTAAAAGATGGATTGATTGACGAATACATCGTTAGGCCGAGATAAGGACCTTAGGCTAGCAGATTTATCCCAACTGGCTTCGCGCATTGTCCAATCGCCCCATCAGCTCTTGTTCGAAGGCTAAGGCGCGTTCGCGGTCCATGGCGGGGACTTGTTTAAGGCGATATTTAATTCCCATGTCGGTGTACTTATCTTCGCCGAGTTTATGGTAGGGTAAGATTTCTATGCGTTCTATCCATGGCAAAAGCACCTCCGCCTGCTCCCAAAGCCCATCCATGCTTTCTTGGTTGTCCGTCCAACCGGGGACCATCACGTGACGGAGCCAGATTTTGCCATGAAAATGCTTGATGATTGCTTGAACGAATTGCTTGTAGCCCTGCATAGAGACGCCAGCGACCTGACGATAACCCCAGTCATCCATTTGTTTGATGTCCAAGAGTAGCAGGTCTGTATGTGCGAGAATCTTGTCGAGATTCTGGATTGGGCCATAGCCTGAAGTGTCGAGGCAGGTGTGAATACCCTCAGCCTGAAGGCGGGGTAAAATTTCGCTGAGAAAAGCGGCCTGCATGAGGGGTTCACCGCCGGAGAAAGTGACTCCTCCTTCGCGGCGATAGTAGGGCTTGTAGCGTTTTGCCATAGCGATGACGTCATCTGTAGTCATCACTTCTCCGGCGTCCATGGCTTGGGAATCAGGGTTGTGGCAGTAGACACAGCGGAGTGGACAGCCTTGGAGAAAGAAGACCGTGCGCACACCGGGTCCATCCATCAAGCCCATTGTCTCGATGGAGTGGATGCGTGCATTAGGCGCTATGGTGGAAGGTGCGTTGTAGGACTTCACGTTTCTGCTCCTGTGACAGGCTGTTGAAATGTACAGCGTAGCCTGAGACGCGTATGGTGAGGTTGGGGTAGCGTTCGGGGTGTTCCATGGCTTCCATGAGGAGTTCGCGGTCGAGCACGTTGACGTTGAGGTGGAAGGCTTTCTGACCAAAATATCCATCCATAATGCCGACTAGGTTATCTACGCGCTGTTCTTCAGATTTTCCAAGTGATGCTGGAAGCATGCTGAAGGTGTTGGAGATGCCGTCTTGGCAGACATCGCGGTAGGGCAACTTGGCAACGGAATTGAGAGATGCCAAAGCTCCTCTTTCGTCACGGCCATGCATGGGGTTAGCGCCTGGGGCGAAGGGTTCGCCTTTCTTGCGTCCGTCGGGGGTGGTGCCGGTCTTTTTGCCATAAACAACATTAGAAGTAATGGTTAAGAGGGAGAGCGTGTGCTCTGCGTTGCGGTAAGTCGGATTTTTCTTGAGTTCGTCGCTGAACAGAGTCACGACTTCAACGGCAAGCTGATCGACGCGGTCGTCATCGTTGCCAAACTGCGGGTACTCCCCTTCTGTTTGGAAATCCACAGCCAAGCCATGCTCGTCATAGATCGGTGTGACGCTTGCATATTTTACGGCACTGAGGCTATCCGCAACAATCGAAATTCCCGCTACACCAAAAGCCATAAAACGGTGTAGCTGACTGTCTTGCAAAGCCATCTGACTAGCCTCGTAGGCATACTTATCGTGCATATAATGAATGGTATTCATGGTGTCTACATAGATAGACGCCAGTTCTTTCATGACTTTTTTGAAGTTTTCCATTAGGCTGTCATAGTCTAATTTTCCTTTTGGCAAAACATCCACCGTATGCAGAACCCGAATCGGCTTCCCATTCTTATCTTTCTTCACTTCATCCACGCCGCCATTAATTGCATATAAGAGGGCTTTGGCGAGGTTGGCGCGCGCCCCAAAAAACTGCATTTGTTTACCTATTTCCATCGCCGAAACGCAGCACGCAATCGCGTAGTCATCGCCATAAAGGTCGCGCATCAAGTCATCGTTTTCGTATTGAATAGAAGCTGTATCAATGGAGAGTTTGGCGCAGTAAGCTTTAAAAGCTTCAGGCAAGTCTTCTGACCACAGTACCGTCATGTTGGGCTCTGGTGCGGGTGATAGATTTCTTAAGGTGTGCAAGAATCTATAGGCGGTTTTTGTAACGAGCGTGCGTCCGTCGAGGCCCATGCCACCAATGGATTCTGTTACCCAGGTAGGATCACCACCAAAAAGTTCGTCGTATTCGGGTGTACGCAAATGGCGCACTAAGCGGAGTTTAATAACGAGTTGATCGATAAGTTCTTGGGCTTGGTCTTCGGTTAGTAGACCAGCTTGGATATCGCGCTCGATGTAAATATCAAGGAAGGCGGTATTGCGCCCTAAGCTCATGGCTGCTCCGTTGTTTTCTTTGATTGCAGCTAAGTAGCCAAAGTACAAGTGTTGCACGGCTTCGTGAGCATTTTGGGCAGGTTTGGAAATATCATAATCATAGGATTCAGCCATTCTCTTCATGGCTTTTAATGCGCGCAGTTGTTCAGACAGTTCTTCACGAAGGCGTATCGTATCTTCTGTAGTAGCACCTTTTATCTTGGTTTTGTCAGTTTGCTTTTCTTGGATAAGGTAATCGATGCCGTAAAGTGCGACACGACGGTAATCGCCGATGATTCGTCCACGTCCGTAGGCGTCAGGTAGACCAGTCAGTAGACCAACCGAACGTGCTGCTCTGGCATCGTCGGTGTATGCGTCAAAAACGCCGTCGTTGTGGGTTTTGCGAAAAGCTTTAAAACCACGAGCAAGTTCATCATCCATTTTTAGATCATAAGCAGACAGAGCAGCTTCGACCATACGATAACCACCATATGGGTTAACGATACGCTTGAGTGCTTCGTCAGTTTGTAGACCTACAATTACTTCATTATCTTTATCAATATAACCGGCGGGATAGGCATCGATGCCAGAAAATCTTGTAGTATCAACATGAATGTTTTTTTCTGCCATTTCTTTGTGGATGAGTGTTTCTGTTTTCTCCCAAATGCGTGCAGTTTTCAGCGAAATGGGTCTGAGAAAACTATCATCACCTTCATAAGGGCTGTAGTTTTCTTGAATAAAAGCACGCACGTCGATGTGTTCTTCGGTTTTGCCAAAATCATTTGTATTGTTTGTCATAGTGTGACCTCGTTCATTATTGTGTGCGAAGCGTGGCTCGCCTAATTCCTGTACATTCATACTATAGTTCAGTGCTAGGCTATGCGCATTGTCCTGCATCACAATTTTAGATAAGAATCAAAATAATCTGCTGTATCACGCTCTCCCATGATACACCGCTAACCAAAGTGGTCAATATTTGCGGTAAATCCAGATTCCCCCGAACCCCCATCGGCTTTACCCCGACTTTAGCGAAGATTTTGACCATTTTGCGCCTGTTCGCTAGCCAAAGTGGTCAATATTTGCGGTAAATCCAGATTCCCCCGAACCCTCATCGGCTTCCCCCCAACTTTAGCGAAGATTTTGACCAGATTGCGCCTGTTCGCTAGCCAAAGTGGTCAATATTTGCGGTAAATCCAGATTCCCCGGACCCCCATCGGCTTTACCCCGACTTTAGCGAAGATTTTGACCAGATCACGGCAGATCAGAGACCAAAACCTCTTGCAGAATAAAAATTTTGCTCTATCTTGGATAGAATAGCATGTGTAGAATAAAATATCTTAGATAGCGAGGGTCAAAATGGCAAAATCAACACTCACATTCACTAACATCCCCATGACTTTGGGTAATCTTGGTCACGAAAGCGAAGTTCCCGACTTGCTCCCCAACTTAAACTTTCAAAACAAGAATAGCTTTAAACTCGACGAGTTCGACGAAATCTACGAAGGCTACGGTAAATTACCGAACGCCTTTCCTTATCCAAAAATCACAAACTATACCCGAGACTTGCATGAATCGACTGTGAAGGCGGCGATTCTGGAGAATGATGCTTTGTATGCTGTGTTTTTGCCAGAATTTGGAGGAAGATTATGGCAGCTCAAAGATAAGCGAAGCAATCGTGACTTGCTTTTCACCAACGATGTCCTGCGCTTTTCAAACCTTGCGGTTAGGGATGCATGGTTTGCGGGTGGAGTGGAGTGGAACTGCGGCGTGATCGGTCATACACCCTTGAGTTCTAGCCCGATTTTCGCGGCCCAAACCGAAACAAACGACGGCGAACCGGTCCTGCGTATGTATGCTTTTGAGCGCATTCGCCGAGTTGTATATCAAATGGATTTTTGGTTGGACGCCGAAAAACTGAACGCGCGTTTTCGTATCAGCAACCAAAACGACGAACTAGTCCCCATGTATTGGTGGAGCAACATCGCCGTTCCGGAATATCCTCAAGGGCGGCTCATTTTTTCGGCAAAAGAAGCCTATACCGCCGAAGGCCCAGTCGTCAGTAAAGTTTCCGTCCCTCTGGTCGACGGTGTTGACATAGCCCATTACTGCGACATTCCTGGTCAAGTAGACTATTTCTTCAATATCCCCACAAATCAGCACAAATTCATAGCCGCAGTCGGTGCGGATGGTTTTGGTTTGCTACAAGAATCGACCGCCAGACTTCAGAGTCGTAAACTGTTTTCCTGGGGTAATAATGCGGGTTCCGAACGCTGGCAAACATTCCTAAGCGAAGACGCTGGCCGTTATGTGGAGATTCAGGCAGGTCTTGGCAAAACTCAATACGGCTGCCTCCCTCTTGCCGCGAACACCACCTGGGAATGGTCCGAGCAATACTCCGCCATTCAACTAAACGAAGCAGAATTAGCGCTTGACACGGATGAGTTAAACGAACATATGGAGAAGACTTTAGCCAGTCTTAGCACGGTGGACTTGGCGCACTCTGACGGAGCGGATTTTGCCAAGAAGCATGCCGAACTTAAAATGCACGGGAATGGTGATGCGCTGGCGGAGAATGTGATTCGTTTTGCCAAAAAGCAAAAGCCCTTACAGGAGCATCTTGATTTTTCATCCGACGACAAGAAACCGCTTGTGTGGCTCGACTTTTTACGTAGCGGAAAATTAGCCGCACCTACCGCAGGGGATGCGCCTACATATTTTGTTAGTGACCCGTTTTGGTTGGATAAATTACTGGCGGCGACAAGACACGACACATCCGACAATTGGTTCGTACGCTACAATCTCGGCATTTTGTACGAGCAGTTGGGCGATACAAAGCGCGCCAAAAAACATTTGAAAAAATCTCTGGATTTCGAGCGTAACGCGTGGAATCTCCATGCCTTGTCGGTTTTGTTTGTACAAGAAGATCGTGGCAAAAAGGCAGCCAAGCTAATTCTTGAAGGGCTTAGCTTAGCCGAGGGACGCTTGGCGTATGTCAAAGAAGCTTTGACAATACTCGCTTTGTGTGCTGCGTTTGAGCAAATGCTGTCGGTCATTGCGGCTCTACCTGCAGAGCAGGCAGCCGATGCGCGGGTGCAGTTTAGTCGAGCTGAGGCTTTGTACGCCTGTGGTCGCTTTGAGGAAGCCATGGCTATTTTGGAAGAGGGCGAAGGTTTACTTGTCCCAGATATCCGCGAAGGTGATTTAGCCATAGGTGCATTATGGCAAAAACTAAACCTTGCCCTAGGCGGTGACCCCAATGCCGAAGTGCCCTTCGTCTTCAATTTTGACGCTTTTGTGGACTAATATCAGCCCATCAAAGCCTATTACCTACTTTAGTGCAGCAAACAATATTGCTTATTTGACGTGAGTCAAGCTATAATACCCAAGCAGCGAAGATGTTTTTTCTGCACAGAAGTCGAGGATGGGTCCCGTGCGATTCAACCCGTGAACCCTGTCAGGTCCGGAAGGAAGCAGCAGTAAGCGATCCGTTGAAGGTGCTGCGGTTCAGCCTGTTCTCGGCTTCTGTGCAGGAGAAGCATCTTTCATTTTTAGCAAAACCAATGCAGAGGGTGGTGGATTACATGGCGCAAATGGCTTTATACAGGGCATGGCGACCACTGGATTTCGATTCAGTCGTAGCGCAGCAGCAGATAGTGCAAACCCTGAAACAAGCGGTGAAGAATGGCGAAGTGGGACATGCCTACTTATTCTGCGGAACGCGCGGCACAGGCAAAACAAGCCTTGCCAAAATCCTAGCCCGAGCGGTCAATTGCTTAAATCCACGCGAAGGCAATCCCTGTAACGTCTGCGAGATTTGCCAAGGCATCCTTGATAATACCCTGCTTGATGTGCAAGAGATTGACGCCGCTTCAAATAACAGCGTAGATAATGTGCGGCGGATTATTGATGAGATCGTGTTTTTGCCAGTATTAGCAAAATACAAAGTCTACGTCATCGACGAGGTCCACATGCTTTCGCCCGGTGCTTTTAACGCGCTTTTGAAAACGCTGGAAGAACCCCCTGCCCATGCGATTTTTATTCTTGCGACTACGGAACCGCATCGCATCCCCGCCACCATATTGTCGCGTTGTCAGCGTTTTGATTTTAGGCGCATTCCAGATGCCGAAATTGTCGAACGATTGCGGAAAATTTCGCTTGACGAACACATCACCATCGACGATGAGGGGCTTGAGCAGATTGCGGTTTTGGGTGATGGTGCTTTGCGTGACGCGATTAGCCTGCTTGATCAGAGTCGCTTGAGTTTCCCTACCGGAGTTACAGCTGAACTGGTTCGTGGCATGGTTGGCTCGGTCAATAAACTATTTTACGCCGATCTGGCTGAATCCATTTTGGCCGCACGTATCGATGACATTTTGCTCAAAGTGGCGACGGTTATGTCCGAAGGACGTGATATCGCACGTTTCGCGGCAGAGCTTGCGTCATTTTTTCGTGATATTTTGGTGGCAAAAGTCGCGCCCGAAACCCCTAGCCTCGTTTCCGGAAGCATAGAGGAAAAAGCCAGGATAAATACTTTGTCTACACAGTTTTCACAAGGCTACTTGAATTTCGCCATCATGGAACTATCCGCCCTAATGCAAGAACTGAGGTGGGCAGAACAAGCCCGCACTTCACTTGAAATTTGTTTGTTGAAAATCGTCGCCAAAGTGCGCGCTCATGGTCCTGCCGTAGTTGAACAGCTCGCTACACAAGCCGTGAAACCAGCCCCCAAAGCTGTGTTGGCAGCTAAAGTCGAGCCTGCGCCAGTCGCGGAACCTGCTGTTGAGCCTGCGCCTGCGGTGAAGTCTGCAATCGATCCGGAACCTGAGACGCCAGTAGAATCTGAGCCTGAAATAGAAATTGAGATTGAAACGGTAGACGAGCCAGAACCCGAAAGCGAGACCGAAGTAGAAGTCGAAACGGCCCCTGAGCCATCCACTATCGGAAATGCGGATGCGCCATCCGAACAAGACACGGATCCCAAACAAGGGTCATTTTTCGATTTGTTTACACCCGAGGACTTGGCTCTTTTGTCCCCGGAGACAATAGCAAGTACAGAAGCAGAGTTTTTGCAAAACACCCAACAAGCACAACAACTCGCGATTTCCTTACGCAAGCCAGACGGCAGCTATGACGAAGAAGCTTTGAAGCAATTTTGGAAAGAGACTTTGGAAACACTTAGCGTTGAGGAAGCATTTCTTTTCTTGTTTGCTCGAGAGGCGGTAGCGAAGCCGGGCGAGAGTGGTTTGGAGCTTCATTTTGCCGAAAGAACGCGTCATCATTATAATGTATTAAGTAGTGCGCAAGGTCATGAAGTTTTCGCGACTTGGGATAAGGTTTGTGCACCGGATAAGGTGCCGCTGAAACTGCTTGCGGATTTTGCCATGAGTGAAACCCAAGAACCACTGCAAGAAGACGATGACTGGATGAAGCGCATTCGAAAAGTAGCAGAAGAATTAAATGTTCCTGTTGAGGACGCATTAGAATTATAGAGGTATTAATTATGGCAAAAGGTTTTGGCGGCGGTCGCGGCGGATTCCCAGGTGGTGGCAACATGAATGCCCTGCTTAAACAAGCGCAAAAAATGCAAGAAGACATGCAAAAAGCGCAAGAAGAAATTGCAAATTCTGTCATCGAATCGAGTGTTGGCGGTGGCATGGTCAGTCTCAAAATGAATGGTAATCATCAAGTGACCGAGCTTGTTATCAAACCCGAAGCTGTTGATCCAGATGATGTCGAAATGCTCCAAGACCTTATCATTTCGGCCATCAACGAAGCAAACGACCAACTTGACAAACTCAATGAGTCGAAAATGGGACGCTTCGGTCAAATGGGCGCAGGCTTAGGTTTCTAAGGAATGGCAAAATTTTCACCCAGTATCACAAAGCTGATCGCTCAGCTCGGCAGTCTGCCTGGAATTGGTAGCAAAACCGCCCAGCGTTTAGCTTTTCATATTTTGTCTTTGCCAGAAGATAAAGCCAAGGACCTGGCGAATGCCATCCTTGAGGCACGCGAACAAACTAATTTTTGTACGCGTTGTTTTAATCTAACTGACCAAGATCCCTGCATCATCTGTAGCGACGATTCCCGTAATGACAGCTTGCTCTGCATTGTCGAATCCCCGAATGACGTGGCTGCAATGGAACGTACAGATAAGTATCCAGGCTACTACCATGTTCTGCACGGTTCGCTCTCCCCTATGCGCAATATCGGACCACAAGAGATTCGTTTGGCCGAGCTGTTTTCACGCTTACAAAGTGAAACCTTCGTCCAAGAAGTCATCTTAGCCACCAACGCCACCGTCGAAGGTGAAGCTACAGCCATGTATATTGCGCGTTTGCTCAAACCGACTGGCATCAAAACCACGCGCATCGCCCACGGCATCCCCATGGGCTCCAATCTAGAGTACGCTGACGAAATGACCTTGGCTCAAGCCTTGGATGGTCGTCGGGAGTTATAAGTTTTCCAATTAGGTTTCGATTTCAGAAATAACAAATTTGACGCTGTATCAAACGCTATTTGATGCAGCGGATTTTTTGCTACAAAAAGCGAACAAATTTGGGAGAAAATCACAAATTCGACGCTGTATCAAATTTCGGTCTTGATGCAGCGGATTTTTTGTTACCAATCACTACTTGCATAACTTACAAAGACTGACTAATCAGAACCCGACACTAAATACACGCGCGCTTCGTAGGGCCGTAGTTTTTCAGCTGCGTTGGAATAATTGGAAATCAGAAGCGTTCCCATTTCCGATACTGGAATAAAACGTTTTTGGTCAAATTCGCAAAGGTTCACTTCAACTAGTAATTTCTGCTCGTGCAAAACCCGCTCGTAGATAAAGAGATCATTTATTTCAGGAGAAATCACATGAAAATCTCCGTACTGTAAGGCGGGATAGGATTTTCGGATGCTCAAGATGTTTTGGTAGAAACGTAGAACAGAGTATTCATCATGCGACTGTTCTTCGACGCTGTAGCTATCTCCCACAGATTGTGAGGTGAGCCAAGCTTCGGGCGCATCTGAAAAGCCGCCGTCGGGAGTCCAGTCGATGGGGGTGCGGGCGTGGTCGCGGGTGCCAGCCAAGATGGTGGACCAGGCCGTTTCTGGGCTTTGCCCAACCTGCACAAGTTCGGAATACTTATTAATACTCTCTACATCGCGTAAGTCATCCATGGAAGTAAATGTTTGGTTCACTGCGCCAAGTTCTTGTCCTTGATAGATAAAGGGGGTGCCACGCAAGGTCAGTTGCATGACTGCTAGCGCTTTGGCTAGTGTGTCGCGAAAACAGGGATCTGGGTTAACTTTGGAAACCATGCGTGGATTGTCGTGGTTTTCAAAGAATAAAGCACTCCAATCTTTCGATGTTAGTACGGAATCAGCGTACACAACAAAATCTTTGTAGTTGTTAAGGTCGTAGCGGTAGTTATCCCAGCGGATTTTGCCTGGCATTTCTAAGTGGTCAAAACCAAAAATCAAATTGAGTTCAGCGCGGTCTTCGTTGCTAAGTAATTTGGCCATTTCTAAACCGATACCCGGTGTCTCGCCCACTGAAAATGCGTCATAGGGCGTGAAGGCTTCAGCCTGCAGTTCGCGTAGATACTGGTGTAGTTTGGGACCGTAGTAATAGTGTTCGATGCCGGTGAAGGTGAGCATTTTGCCAATAACTTCTGAACCTTGAGGAAGTCCAGGAGCCTTTGAAATATAGTTGATGACATCCAAACGAAAGCCGTCTACACCTTTGTCTAACCACCAGCGTACGATTTCGTATAGCTCAGAACGCAGTTCGGGGTTATCCCAATTGAGATCGGGCTGTTTGGCAGAAAACAAGTGCAAAACCCACTTCCCTAGAGCAGGTTCATATTTCCATGCAGGACCGCTAAAAAACGAAATCCAGTTATTAGGTGGCTGGTCTGGAGAACCATCGCGAAAGAAATAGTAGTCTTGGTATTTTTTATCGCCTGCTAATGCCTTTTGATACCATACGTGTTCGTCCGAACTGTGGTTCAACACCATATCCATGATTAGCTTCAGTCCGCGCGCATGACAAGCTTCGAGCAGCGCATCGAAATCTTCCATCGTTCCCATTTCTTGCATGATGGCGCGGTAGTCGCGAATATCGTAGCCCATGTCGTCATTGGGAGAATCATATATGGGCGAAAGCCAGAGCGCATCTACGCCGAGCTCTTTGAGATAATCAAGTTTAGAAAGTATTCCACGTAAATCGCCAATCCCATCCCCACTGCTATCTTTAAAAGAACGAGGATAAATCTGATAGAAAACGGCTTCTTTGTACCAACGCTTCTCAACCGCTGCTGTGGATTCGGGAATGACGTCTTGTTCGGCATTGACTAGACTAATCAGCGCATCGATTAAATCTTTGCCGGCAAAACGAGCCACCGTCTTCAACCTCAATCGCCCAACTATTGACTTGGTAACCCACGTATCTGACAAGGCTTTTTCTAGTAACAGCCTTTTGATGATGTCCCTGCCAACCGCAGTTTGATAGACATCAATAAGTTTCGAATTCAAATCGATCATGCGTGACTTACTCCTAATCCTTTCCCGCTCAAACAAGCTAGACCCCATCAAATCCGATCTGTCTCTGCACTCTTTCTCGCTGCCAATTCAGCCACCATCTCCGCATAGTTTTCTTCGTTAATCGTATATTTTCTGGCATAGATGATGTAACTCAAAGCGATCAAAATCAAAGGCATAATCAGCATAGAAAACTTAAACAGCGTGATGCCCTCTGCTGTCATATCTTGCGGACCTCTGGCATTCTTCATACCAGACCACAGGACAGTCATGCCCACAACACCACTGGCGATGGCGCCGCCGATTTTGTTAATCAGGGGTTGTAAGGAAAGCGTGATGGAATCATTTCGGCGACCGAGCTTAAGTTCCCCATATTCAACACAGTCTGAGATAAACATCAGCATCAAGAGCTGTATGAAGGCTTGACCGACGAAAAGCAGAACGCCTGCGACGCCAATGATGAGGAGGCTTTCTTTTGCCAAATAAAAAATGACATAACCGATGACTACAAGAATAGTCCCGCTGCGGTAGAGTGCCTTTCGCGTAAATCGCTTTGAAAACAAGGGAAAAAGCGCCAGGGCAGTAATCTGTGACACACCTAATACCAAAGCGAAAATAGAGTAGGCGTCTTTATCGGCGAAGACATATTCAAAGTAATACAGACCAAAACTCGTCGTTGTCGTGTAGGCAATCATGAAAAGGCACATGGACACGGTTGTCCACAAGAGCTGATCGTTCTTAAAGATGGTGGCAAAAAGTTCACCCAAACCCGTATGCTGCTCCACCTCAACTTGCACATTTTCTTCTTTCACAAAAACCAGCATGATGAACTGAAACAAGAGCATGATGACGACCAAAATGCCGGCCAAGAGCAGATAGGCTAATTGTTCGCTACCCAAGAGCTCCGTCAAAAACTTAGTAATAGGCACAATACCAACGACAAGCGTAAACAAGCCAATATTCGCACAAATCCTAGCAATGGAGCCGATTTTCTCGCGCTCCTTTTGATCTTGTGATAATGCAGGAAGCATAGACCAATAGGCAATGTCGTTCGCAGTGTAAGAGACTTCCCAGAGCAAGTAGATCAGAGCGAAAACAAAGATAAACGCCGCTCCCTCAAGGCGAAAATCAATAAACATCAACACCGTAAAGATTGAAGCCACGAGCGCCCCACCCGCAATCCAAGGCTTAAATTTGCCATAGCGCGATTTCGTATTGTCTACAAACATCCCCATCAGTGGATCATTAACCGCATCAAAAATGCGCATCACCATAAAGACGATGGTAACTCCAATCATGGTGTTATCGGTGAGTGTCAAAACATCCGTGAGATAATACATCAGGTACATGGAAATAAGCGTGTAAACCATGTCCCGACCAATTGTGCCAACGCCAAAGAATATACGGTTACGAGTTTTTTGCATACTGGATACCTTTGCCTGACTAGCGGTCTAATGCTGCTATTAAGTTTGCATAATGATGTCCGCTTTGTTTGACTGTTCGCGTCTGCGTTTCATAATCACAGTGTACCAGACCGAAGCGCGGTATCTCGCCTTCTGCCCATTCGAAATTATCGATAAAACACCAATGATAGTATGCTCTTATTGGCAAAACCGAAGCCGCAATCGCCGCCAAATGCTGATCAATATACTCCGCCCTAAATGTATCTTCATTGTCGCAGGTACCGTTTTCTGTAATCACAATATCAAGCGGCAAGCAGTCGTAGCATTTCTGGGCACAAGCGATTAAGCCAGCAGGATAAATCTCCCAGCCCAAGTCATTTATGGGAGCCCCCTCTTTAACGGTAATCTTAAAACGGCTTAAAATATCGCGCGTATAGTAATTGATTGCTATGAAGTCAATATACTGGCCACGGGGTAGCTTGGAATAATTTTTGAAAGGCCAGCGAAATTCGCCTTTGAAGCAGGCACGCATCAGCCCGTCTTGAAAAAGGAAGTTGAATAATTGTACGGTTTTTCTGTCGATGAGATTATTTTTGCCAGGCTCAAAAACGCGCATGTGATGTGCGAAACTCACCCGGCTTGCACCCCAGCCACGTTCAGAGCGAAAACGATGAATCAAATTATAGGCTTCCAGATGTGTCTGAATAAACACATTCATGACTTTGATGGTCTGAAATACAGAGCTTTTTTCTGGCGGCCAAAGCTTAAAAAAGTAGGACTGAACAGCATAAACATTGGGTTCATTGAGTGTGCAGTAATCCTGACACAAGTCACCGAAAGCTGCCAAGCACTGTTCAATAAAACGAAGGAAAAACATCACATTCTCGCTCTTCGTAAAACTGCCCAGATTTTCGAACCACATGGGATGGCTGAAATGGTAGAAAGTGATCAGTGGACGAATACCTTTGCTACGTAAGAGATCTAGCTCAGTTCGGTAGCGTTCCAGAACCTTCGCATCAAATGCACCTTCACGCGGTTCTATGCGTGCCCATTCCACGGACATGCGGTAGTCTTTGATGCCTAGCTCCGCTAGCAGGGCAGTATCTTCTTGATAGTGTTCCCAGTGTTGATTGGCACGGGCTACGTTACTGCCGTCTTTGATTTTACCTTCGTCTGAAAAGACATTCCAGTTCGAATTGAGATGTCCTCCTTCTATTTGTGTAGAAGCGGTTGAAACGCCAAGTCTAAAGCCTTTGGGCAATTGCATGCTGGACTCCTTTCCTAGTAAGCAGTGAATTCGCGTTAACCATTAACGCTTAACTGATTACAAACTGCTCTACTTCTTCACGCGTGGGGATACTAGGTGCAGCACCGGCACGACTTACGGCGATAGAGGCAGCTTTTGTCGCTTCAACCATCGCTTGGGCAGCAGTTTTTCCTCCGACAATCGCAGACAGGAAATAGCCTGTAAAGGTGTCTCCGGCGGCAGTCGTATCTACTACTTGTACATTATAAATAGACTGTTTGAGGCGCTGCTCTGCATCTGCGTAGGCCGAGCCTTTACCTCCTAAAGTGAGTACGAATTTAGCGTGTGGAAACTTGCTCAGCAGTGCGGATAAGGCATCATCGGCTTCGAGTTCCTCGGAAAGCTCAAGAATCTGCATAGCCTCTGTTTCGTTGAGGAGAAAATAATCCACTAGCTCCAAGGGAAGGGCTAGTATTTTTGAGTCCATCGGTGAAGGATTAAGCGCAATGGTTAAGCCGCGCGCTTTAGCTGCATGCATGATTTCAGCTACCTTATTAATTTCGTTTTGCAAAATCAAGTAATCACCGACACCGAACTTACTTAGCGTTTCCGAAATCTGCTCATCCGTAATACTTTGATTGGCACCACCGTGCAAAAGGATGCAGTTTTGACCCTTAAGGTCTCTTTGAATAATCGCATGTCCACTCGCCCCAGGCACCTTTTTCACAAGTTCTGTTTTAACCCCTGCAGCGGCTAATGCTTCAAGTAGTAAGTCCGAGTCGCCAGCACCTACGGCACCGGCATGATGAACATCCAGTCCGCTTTTTGCCAAAGCGATGGATTGATTTAGGCCTTTGCCACCTGGAAAAACGCTTAGAGAAAAAGAACTCATAGTTTCTCCGGCCTGAACAAAATGGTCAACCTCGTAGACATAATCAATATTGAGTGAACCAAAACTCAAAATTTTCATAACAGCCCTCCTTTAGTTGTTTTTAGGTGCAGCGATACTGGAGCGTTCAACCAGATGCGGCCTTATTAAAATATGTGAAGGTTCCCGCACTTTTCCTTCAATTTGGTCGTGCACTAGCGTAAACGCTTCACGTCCTAGTTTGTCCAAAGGCTGATGTACACTGGTGAATGGAACATTATAGATTTCTGCGTATTCTGAATCATCATAACCCACAATAGACAAATCTTCTGGAATTTTGACGCCCAACGTTTGCAGGCCACTTATTAGTCCTATTGCGGAGAGATCATTACTGGCAAAAACAGCCGTTGCCTTCGATTCCACAATGGGAATGGCTGCGTCGTAGCCTTTTCGCCAGCGATAATCACCCTCAAAAACAAGCCGTTCATCAAAATCCAGACCTGCTTTTTCCAATACATTCTTGTATCCCGAAAAGCGCTGCTGGGCATCTTCAAGATTTAGCGGTCCCGTCAACAATGCAATCCGTTTGTGTCCAGCATTAAGTAAGGCTTGCGTTGCCAATTCGCCGCCTAAGCGATGATCAACCGCCACTATGTATGAACCCAAACCATGGTAATGACGGTCAATAACGCAATAGGGCACATGCCTTTCCGTAATACGCTGAATTTTTTCGCGTTCGGTCTCATAGGACGAGCCAGACGCCATGCACAGCAAGAGCCCATCCACAGACTTGTCCAAGAGTACGTCTATCCTGCTCGATTCAAGCTGCGGATCATCATTGGTGTTACAAAGAATGATATTAAAACCATACTCTTGGCAAATATTTTCTATCGCCTTAATAAGTTTCGAGAAAAATTGGTTACTAATATCAGGTACAACTAGGCCTATGCTTAAACTACGCTGTTTGACCAAGCTGACCGCCAACTGATTGGGGCTGTAGCCTAGCTCTGCTACAGCCTTTAGCACACGCTCCTTCGTTTCGAGACTAATTCTTTCACTTTTGTTGTTTAGTACCAAGGAGACAGTCGAAATCGAGCATTGTGCACGTTTGGCAACGTCCCTTATAGTAACTCTCACTTTTGTCCTCCTAGATGCCTCCATCCGCTGTTCTGAGAAATTCAAAAACTATATCTACAAACTTTTCGTACATGTCCAGCTCAACATACTCGTTAGCTTGATGGCACAAATCCGGCTCGCCAGGTCCGAAAAGTAAAATCGCAGCCTTCGGATTCGCCTGCACAAAGAGCGAAGCATCCGTATAAAAATTGACACCAGCTGCTGCAGCGTCTGTACCCACAAGCTTTTGGTACGCTGCATCAAAGTTCTTTATCCAGGGCTCCTCTGCATCACTTTCAAGCGGTGGGCGACTGTTAATAGCTTCCAGTTCAGTGCGCAATAGGCCAGCCGTCTTCGCTGCCTCAAGTGCAGACTCCTCCTCAATCAATTCGAACAAGGCTTCATTGCTGAGCGATGGTGTGTTTCTAATATCCAAAACAAACTCTGCTCGGTCTGGCGTCATATTCGGTAAAATTCCCGCATGTACTTGGGTAATCTGCAAGGTCGTTCGTCCCAGCAGCGGATGGTGATGTTTCTCAAGCGCTGTTCTAACACGTTCAATAATGGCAAAACCCCGCTCGATCGCATTTACCCCGCGTTCTGGATAAGCCCCATGCCCTGTTTTCCCATGCACAATCAGTTTTAGCCAATTACAAGCCTTCTCAGCCAAACCAAATTTTAGCGCTGTCGGTTCACCTACCAGAATAAACTCGGCCTCTTTTAGCCACGCTTTATCTAAACTAGCCGTAGCCCCCGCGCCACCAGATTCTTCGTCACAGGTTGCAGCGAAGACAAGGTTTACGGCAGGCACAATGCCCTTTCTTTTCAAGAGAATTAGTGCCATTACCAAACCGGCCAGACCGCTTTTCATATCGGTCGAGCCTCTCCCGTAGACACGTCTGTCTACAAGCGTCGCCTGTGTCGGATCGGTATGCCAATTGCTAAGTTCGCCATACTTTACCGTATCCAAATGTCCGTTCAGAACTATATTTCTAGTCGTATCACGGCCTTTGAGCGTGGCGATAACATTGGCACGCTTGTCGTCTAGAGGTTCAAGCAGAACCTCCAGACCAGCGTTTTCTAAGGTCTCATATATATGTTTGGCAAAACTAAGCTCCCCATCCGTTCCATTCACACTCGCTATGTTTAAGAACGAAACGAGCAGATTTTGTGCTTCTTGCCGTTCCTTCTCCGTAAGTTTCATTTACTTGGTCAACCAAGCAACGATGTTTTGCCATAATTTATCATAGGATTGCCATTCACAGAATTCGGGAGGAGCCCAGTGAGGTGAGCAGTCCGTGGTGAAGACAGCGCTTTTGCCAGAACCATAGCTACCAGTAGCGATAAAGGGATTGCCGCCTACGGTTGCAATGACATCTGCCTCAGGCTTAGCAATCGTTTTGTTATAACCAAGCACTTCCGGCCATGTTGGGTCCACATCAGCAAAAATCTCGTGTTCTGCATTTGTCGTTACCGGTGCAATACCTTCGCAATGCTCCATACGGTCATCGACGGTTAGGACCTCTACAGGTAAGACTTCTTGAACAGCGGTATCATGCCATTTGCCTTTTCCATCAATGCCTGCAAAAGTCAGATAGCCACCAATCATTAAGAGTGATCCACCTTCTAGCACATAATCACGCAAAAGATTGCAGCGGTTCGGCATCTTGATACTTTTCGTGAATGTCTGAATCGGCAACAGGAGGGTATTCGCACCGATGTCGGAAAGAATGACACAGTCATACTCTTTGATTTTTTCTAGTTCAAAAGGGAAGCCCTCCGCACATTCATGATTGGGCATGTAGTCGACTTCGTAGCCACCGTTTTCTAAAGCTTTCTTTAAAAACGATTCCCCAGAAGCATAGCTCGAAGTATAAAAACTATCGAAACCTTTCACGTGTGTCGTGTACGTCATCCATGATTCACCTGCAAACAATACCTTTTTAGCCATTTTTTTCTCCTTTACATTGTGTAATGTTTTGACTTTTTAAACTTTTTCTTTCATTGCCAATATAAGTTCTGCGTAAACCCTGATGCAGCGGAAATATTCCTCAACGTCAAGGTATTCGTCGACGGCATGACATTGTTCCAAATGTCCCGGACCGAACTGGATGGTTGGGCATTTGGCAATATTTTTCCATGTTCTGGAATCGCAGCCAGCGGGAGAGCCGACTATGGGTGGTTTTTTGCCATACACATTCTCGTAAGCCAACTTGAAACAGTCTACAAAAGGATGGTCTTCTTCCTGTTCGAAAGCACCTCCGGCTTGATAGATTTCGACTTTCGGCTGATGTGTAGAGAGCCAAGGATCCGCAGCGGAAATACGCTCGACCACATCCGTAAACGCAGTGACGACAGAATCGTATGACATCACCTCGGGTAGATAATGCACACAAACCTCAAACATAGCGTCACCTGGAACCGTCGAACCTGCGCTGCCTCCGCGAAATACGCCTACATTTAGATTAGGTGCTGGCAAAAGTGGATGCTTGTAGCGCAATAGCCATCCGTGCTCCAATTCATTAAGCCCAACCATTATTTTTAGAGCCTTATCTATTGCGCTTACACCTTTCCATTTACCTCCCGAATGTACCGCTAGCCCTTCAATGCTGACTCGGAAGAAAACAAAACCCATGTGTGCCAAGATAAGTTCGTCGCTACTGCATTCGCAGACCACGACGCCATCGGCTCTTATTCCTTGCATCGCAGCCTGTATGGAGCCGTTTCCGCCACCTTCTTCATCACAAACAGAACTAATAATGACGTCTCCGGGCAGTTCATAGCCGGCATCTTGCAAGAGTTTTACCGCCATGGTGGCAGCCATTAGTCCACCTTTCATATCGGTAGATCCCAAGCCGTACAGTTTACCGTCTCGTACTTCAGGTCGATGAGGAGGACTAGTCCAAAGGCTTTCATCACCCGCAGGCATAGTGTCCATGTGTCCATTGAAGAGCAAGCTAGGACCGCCTCTGCCTTCAAAGCGCGCATGTACGTTGTAACGCTCATCCAAATTGTGCCCAGCATTGCCTTCATTGTGCTCAGCCAGTGCTGCTTGAATAATCGTTTCGTCCAGCGGGTCAATTTGGATGTCTGTGGCATTCATTTCTTTGAATAAGGCGATCATGTAATCTTGACCGGCCTTTTCAAGTCCACCATCTACGCCATGTCCCAGACAATGAGTAGTTATTGCCACTAATTCTTTTAAGTAGTCTAAATACTGTGTGCGCTTAGCTTGTAATACTTCACCTAAATCCTGCATGTCTCTCCTTCCTAGCTATAATTTTTCAAACCTTCCTCGATGATATCCCAGAACAATGCAACATCTACATCTACGCCTAAATCTACATTGGCTTCTTTCTTCAGGTAGTTGTAGTAATCACAGTTCGTTCTACCGTAGCTTTGTGTGCTACGGATATCTACCTCGGCATGTACGAATTTGGTCGTTAATACTTCAGGTACGAGAATGCTTGCAACAGTAAGGGGGTCATGTAAGGGACCACCTTCCCAACCAAAGACTTCTTTTTGGGCTTTATTAAAGTGAGCCATTAGGTCACAAAAAAGATCTGAGGCAGAGTTGCCAATCTTGCGCATTCTTTCCACAATTTCCGGATAACAAAGCACCTTCCGTGTTACGTCTAAACCAACCATGGTAAGAGGAACGCCACTACTGAAACACACATGTGCGGCATCTGCATCCGCGATGATATTGAACTCTGCTGCTGGGGTCACATTACCTAGTTGGTAGCTTCCGCCCATCAGCACAATACGCTTTATTTTACTAGCTATTTTCGGCTCGAGACGCAAAGCCATGCCTAAATTGGTCATGGGACCACAGGTTACGACCATAATGTCTCCGTCAGAGGCCATCAGGGTATCAATCATAAACAGAACGGCATGTTTGTCTTCAGCCTGCCCTTTGAGGGGGGCAAAAACAGGGCCATCCAAACCCGTTTCACCGTGTATATCAGCGGCAATCATTTTTTCTCTAACCATGGGTCGGTCACAGCCAGCATAGACTGGAATGTCTAAGCCCACAGTTTCGCAGACATGCTGCGCATTGATGACAGTTTTTTCTAACGTTTGATTACCAGCGACAACTGTTATGCCAAGCACGTCTAGGGCGGGGCTGCGACCAGCCAAAAGGATGGCGACTGCATCGTCATGACCAGGGTCACAGTCTAGGATAAGCTTTTGTTTTGCCATTATTAAACCTCATTACAACGCATGCAAATAAGCGCGTTTTCACAGATTGCCAATTAATGAACTTTGGCGTTTCTTGTTTGACTTGTAGCGGCTGTACATGGAGATGGCTAGGACGATGACGGTAACCACATAAGGCATTAGCAGCACAATTTGTGATGGAACGCCTTGTGGTTGCAAGCGTGCACCGACAGAATCCGAGAAACCGAAAACAAGACAGCCAAGCGCTGTTTTCAGAGGATCAGCTCCGCCAAAGAACATGGCAGCGACACCCATGAAACCACGGTTGCTCGTCATATTTTCGGTGAACAATTGGCTGTAGCCCAAAGACAAATGCGCACCTGCCAAGCCACCGATAAGGCCTGAGAGAGCCATGGCTTGATACTTCATCTTGTTCACTTTGATGCCAGCTGTTTGAGCTGCTTGAGCAAATTGGCCTACAGAACGAAGTCTCAGTCCCCACACCGTCTTATAGAAAACAAAGGCGACGATAAAAATCATCAAGAAGACAAAAATCTCGGTGATCGACCAGTTATTGAAAATATCAGAGAGAATGGGAACTCTATTTAGTCCAGGGATATTCAATTTGGGAATAGGTCTGATGGCAGGGTCCGAAAACGTACCACTTTGTTTGAGCCATGCGTTAAGCAAAAACTTTGTCACCGCCAAAGCGAACATGTTAATGGCCATACCAATTGCGGTGATATCCGCATTAAATTTGATGTGTCCGACCGCCATAATCATGGCGATGATGAGTCCAGAAACCATGGCTACCAATACACCAACTATCCAACTGCCGGTCAAAAAGCTTCCCGCAACTGCAAAAAATGCACCTGTTAACATAATGCCTTCCGTACCAACATTCAGAATATTAGCTTGCTGCGTAATTGCGGCGCAAAGTGCGGCATAGATGAGCGGAGTTGCAGAGCGAATAGTTGCATAAATTAATGAAACGTTAAAAATATTGCCCCAATCCATATTATGCCTCCTTCTTAGCTACTACTTCTGTAGCTGACTTTTTACGCTTGAAGCTAATCACGATATTCATGCAAGCAATGATGATAAAGATGGCAGAGATCATGTCCACTATCGATTTAGGTACACCGGTCGTTTGTTGCATACCCATCGCACCAGATTTTAGTACGGCCAGGAAAAAAGCCATAACTGGTGTGGCAGCAAGATTATTATTGACAATCAACGAAGCCAACATTCCGCTCGCACCAAGACCTGCCGCAAAGTTATTCAAGAAATAACCATGCACGCCCAAGACTTCGATACAGCCCGCAATCCCGCCAATAGCGCCGGACAGCATCATGGCACGAATCATGACTTTTTTGGGATCAATGCCAGAAGTTTCTGCGAACTTAGCGTTAGTGCCGACCGCTTTTATTTGGTAACCAAAAGTTGTACGATTCAGCAGCCAAACTACGATGATAACCACAACAATCGCAATAAACAGTCCAATATTTACACTGCTTGGCGGCATAAATTTGTAGAGCGTCGCCGCAACTGGTTTGGATTGCGCCAAGGTTGTACCCGCACTCATCGGACCTGAGACGAAATAAGACGTGATGTAGAAAGCGACACTGTTCATTAATATGGTGACGCAGACTTCATTAACGTTAAGATAAACTTTTAAAAGCGCTGGTATTAGTGACCACAATGCAGCAACAAGCATGGCGACTACGAAACAAATCAAGATTAACAGTGGTCCAGGAAGGGATCCTAACGCAACACCAACGTATGCCGCGACGAGACCACCTAGGAATACTGCACCCTCAACACCAACATTGAACATACCAGCTTTTGCGGCAACAGCGAACGCAGCTGCCGTTAATAGTAATGGGGTGAACATCGCTAAAGTTGAGCCAAATCCACGCGCCCCTTTAAATGCTCCGCTGAGCAATGCGGCATAGGCTTCAACTGGGTTTTGACCAATGGCGATTATGACGATAGCACCGATTAATAGTGCAAGGACCAATGTAAATAGGATTCTAAATAAGCCTTGTATAGCTTCTTGGTTCATTAAATCGCCTCCTTCGTCGTTCTACTACTACCGCCCATCATCAGGAGACCCAGGACCTCTTCATTTGCCTCTTCTGTTGTAAGTTCACCGGTAATTTTTCCCTCATACATGACAAGAATGCGATCCGAAAGCGAAATGATTTCTTGTAAATCAGCCGAGATTAAAAGGATACCTACGCCCGATTTCTTTACCGTCTGTAGAATTTCCCTAATCGACTCTATCGCACCAATATCAACCCCACGTGTTGGTTGCGCAGCAACAAGCACTTTCACCGCTTCTTCTACTTCTCTAGCCACAACCACTTTTTGTGCATTACCACCCGACATGGCCGATGTTAGAAGTTTCGGATCTGTTGGACGGATGTCAAATTTTTCTATTTGCTCTACCGCATGTTTGTTGATCGCACTACGATTTATCATGCTAGCTTTGGCAAAAGGCTCGTCGTTATAAGAAACTGACACAAGATTATCTTCAATCGAAAGCAAACGGTCCAAGCCTCTGGTATTCCTATCTTCCGGTATATGTGCCAAGCCAAGTTCTCTGATTTTCTTAGGCGTAAGGTTGCTGATGTTTTTGCCATCCATAATAACCTCGCCCTTTTCGACTTCTCGTAAGCCCGTGATAGCCTCAACCATTTCGCTTTGGCCATTTCCATCAATCCCTGCTATCCCCACAATTTCACCTTTAGAAACATGCAGATCCAAACCACGAATTTTGGAAATTTCTTTTTCGGCTGAAGTCCATAAGCCTTTTAGCTCTAGTACTTTTTCCCCGATTACGCTGGGTTCACGCTTGATATTCAGGAACACATCACGACCAATCATCATGCGGGCAAGTTCTGCTTCATTCGTTGTTGCTTTATCTACGGTGCCTATATAAGCTCCTTGGCGCATAACAGAGATACGGTCTGAGATTTGCATCACTTCATCCAATTTATGGGAAATAAAGACGATTGATCTGCCGTCACTTCTCAGTTTATCTAATATTTTGAAGAGCCCTTCCGATTCTTGAGGTGTTAATACGGCTGTCGGTTCGTCGAGAATAATAATCTGCGCTCCACGCATGAGCACTTTGATGATTTCCACACGTTGCGCTTCACCAACAGATATTTGGCTGATGCGCTTAGAGAGTTGTACATCCATATGGTACTGGTCGATATACTGTTGTACTTCTTTACGAGCGCTTTCAAAATCTATGCGCAAGCCCTTTTTAGGCTCAAAACCTAGGATAACGTTTTCGATAACGGTTAGTTCTTGGACTAACATGAACTCTTGATGGACCATTCCGATGCCGTTCTCAATGGCAAATTTCGGCGTTAATTTAGGTAGTTTTTGACCACGAAGCTCAATTTCACCCGCGTCGAAATCGTACATGCCATAAAGCAACTTCATCATTGTCGATTTACCAGCACCGTTCTCACCGATTAAAGAATGAATTTCGCCCTCCCTCAGGTTAAATTGACCATCCCTAACCGCTACCACAGGTCCGAAGGTTTTGACAATGTCCTTCATTTCGACAATGTAATCTCCCACACTGCACTCCTTTCAACCCTTCTTAATAAAGCAAACTGCCAGACACCATTAAGGCATCCGGCAGTCGTAGCTCAAAGATTTACTCTTCGACTAATTATTTCGCAGGACCGAAGCCTTCGTAATTGGTAACTGTGATTTCGCCATCTGTGATTTTCTTGGCTAGTTCTGTGGTTTTGTCCACGATGTCTTGAGGGAATTTATCGCCAAGAGCTTTTTTAATGACTGAGAAGTCAGTTAGGCTAACGCCGCCGTCTTTAACTTGTAGATAGAGGCTGCCGCCACCTTCAAAGCTGTCCTTTACTACGGATTCAATGATGGTATAGCAAGCAGTGTCAACACGTTTAACCATAGAAGTTAAAACTGAGCCAGGTTGGTCATTGTCTTGATCAAGATCAACACCGATTGCATATTTTCCAGCTTCTTTCGCTGCTTCCAAAATACCAGGACCTGTGCCGGAAGCGACGTTCATAACGATGTCCGCACCAGAATCAAATTGTGCCAATGTCAGTTCTTTACCTTTAAGTGGATCATTCCAGGTTCCGGCAAAAGATTGCAGAATTCTGATATCAGGATCGATGTACTTAGCGCCTTGCTCATAACCAGTATAGAAATCATGCAGAACAGGAATATCCATACCGCCTACCCAACCAATGACTTTGTCACTGTTGACGCCAGGAATATCGGTTTTGGTTGTGAACATTGCTGCAGCCGCACCAGCCAAGAATGAACCTTGGTTTTGGGCGAAGCTAACTGACAGAATATTGTCGCCTTCTACCGTTGTATCAATAACTGCAAATTTGACATCGGGATAATCTTTACAAGATTCTTCCATATAGGTTTGGAAGTTTGAAGAGGAACAAATGACTAGATCATAACCACCTTCGCAAGCTGCAAGGAAGTTGGCTTTCCATTCTTCAGCATTTGTACCTTCCAGATTTTTGATTTCTACGCCGAAATCAGCAGCAGCTTTTTGTGCACCAATATTACATGAATCATTGTAGGATTTGTCACCAAGGTTTCCGGAATATACAACACAAACTTTAACTTGCTTGTCGCCGCCTTCAGCAGCTGCAGCAGTTGTCGTTGTTGCACTGCCCCCACCACAAGCCACTAATCCTAGGGCCATTAGTGAAGCCAGAGCCAGACTGATAAGTTTTTTCATGTTTTCTACCTCCTGTAGTTAAGCAATCCTAGGGTGGCAGACTTTCACCATGAAACATTTTGTTAAAACGTTTTTTCTAGGCAAAAGAACTCACCCATCTTTTCTTCATGTTAATGTTGGGCAAAGCGAAAGTCAACCGTTTTATTCGCTTTTTGCCATAAAATATATATAACTTCAGGGTTTGCTTTGGCTAAGCTGCCAGTAAACACAGAATCATTGTGCTCTGAAAAAATTCGCTCACTTTACAAATCCTATAAAATTAAGTAACCTTGTCCATAACAACTATAGTTAACTATGCGACAAGAAGTAATGAGAAGCGCACAAGATATAGAAACATTAGACTAGACAATCACTTTTAATAGTAAGTTTTATGTTGTATCTCAAGTTTTGCAGCAAAAAGAATAAAAAAAGGTCTGTGACCACTTCATACAAGTGATTACGGGCGTTTTATCTTAATCCAAAAGTTGTGGTACGCAGACCCTATTTTTTCATATTTTGGATTACACTTTTATTAAGAAATCTCTTGGAGTAATCAAGACCAAAGCAATTTCCGAGATGTTCAAGACATTCATTATAAAAATCAAAAACATAATAACCGTTGTCCAACAAGGTGCCATTGGCGCTTCTCATCGCATTGAGCAGTTGTCCTGCCGGGTACTCGTGATTGGTTTTGAGCTGGACCAGGCGCAGTAAAAGCAAGGCGACAAAGCAGGTCAGAAAATGAGCGTTAATGTGGTCTTGTGTGGAAACATAAACGGGTCTTGCCTCCAAGTCAGACTTTGTCAGACGAAACGACTCTTCGATCTGCCACAAGCCTTTGTAGTGGTCCATAACTTTAGTATCCGGCATATCCAGTTCGCTTGTGACCACAGCATAATAACCGTCATATTGTGCTTCCTGAGCGATTTTCTCTTCGTCCAAAAATAATGTTTGCTGCGTATCCAGAATCTCACCGGTCTTGGCATCAACTTGTAACCCCTGAATATATTTCTTTACACCCTGTTGTGCCGCTGACAGATATTTCGGCGGTGATGAAATCAGTTTAACTGCCTTATCCAAAGCCTCTTGACGTTTAGCACGCGTGCGTTTGGCGTATTTCTCACTGTAGAAGAAAACCTGTTTTTCATCGATCGCTAGCTCTACCATTTTCCCGGCTGCGTTCTCAATACGAATGGTACGCGGTGCAATCCGGGACTTAAGCTTAAAGCCGGACTCACTATCCTGGTAACAGGTGTAGCCATCTTGTTTAAGACAATACACTTTCATGGCCTCACTGGCTTTGAGAATGGACTGACCATAAATATAGCCGTCTCCTTTGGCTAAGGCCATCGCTGTATTGTTGGATGTATTGAGCCCTCGGTCTGCTACAACAATAAATCGCCCGATGTCAAAATCCTGACGTATCTTATGTAGTACAGGCATCAATGTCTCACAGTCATTGGTGTTGCCGCTAAATAACTCATAGCTTACAGGTAATCCCTTTTGGTCCATGAGTAGTCCCATTTGAATGATCGGATTGGGCCGGTGCTCTTTACTGACACCGCGTTTACGCAGCTCGTCTGGCTGTTCAATTTCAAAATAATAATTGATGACATCGTAGAACACCAGGTCCGTTTGTCGATCGTACCGCTCACAGACTCGCTTATGCATGAATGCCTTCAGGTCATCCGCGTAGTGGTGAAATAAGCTAAGACTGCGGTAGACATCGTCCAGAGAAAAGTTAAATCGTTCAAAGAACATCGCTCGTTGCTCGTATGTTTTTTTCTTCGAGTCCGGGAACAGCAGCCGGGAAAAGACAAGCAGACGAAATATGCGGTCTAAATTGTAGGATATTTTAAGATTGCGCTGGCGATTGGCCATGAATTTTGGGATCTCTAGTTCTGTATAGAGTTTACTTAACGGCAAATAGCCGATGCTCTTACGGTTGGACTGACCGGATATTAACGTGTCAGCCACGGTGAAATTCAATGTGATAGCAGCGTGCGCTTCCTTTTCTGCTATCGTCATATCGCGCGCAACCTCCTTGAAATGCGCAATAGGATCGTTATGAAGCGCTGTCAATTCATCTAAATAACCCACGCTTTGAACAGTTTCATGAATATTTTTTCCGTTCACGCGCCTTGACCGAACGATGTTAAGAAACGTTCGGCCTGTTTTCTTTTCATATATTTTCTTTAAAAACATAAGATTTTCCTCCTGCTCTGGATAATCTATTATACCATAAGCAAGCTAAGCAGACTATAACGGACTATGTAATAAAGATTACATTTTGGTTACAAAAATACCGCTCTAAGGCGGCTACATCAATGCCTTCCGGATTGTTACAGTTCTATTGTTGCTGCAAAACTAAGGCGCACAAGATATAGAAACATTAGACTAGACAATCACTTTTAATAGTAAGTTTTA
>CAZNNL010000028.1:0-26638 GCA_964574395.1 uncultured Oscillospiraceae bacterium
CGCAAGACTGGAACCTAAATCCAGCGTGTCTGCCAATTCCACCACGGCCGCAAGCTTGCATATTATACCCGCATTTGAAAATGTAAGTCAACTAATCGTCTACATGGCTTAGACGCAGGGTGCGCGTAAATTGATTTATACGAAAAGTGTCAAAATTTGGACTACAGAAAGAAATCCGTCGTTTTTCCGCCGAAAAGTGGCAGAATTTGGACTACAGAAAGAAAAATTACTGAAAATCTTTCTGTAGTCCAAATTTTGACACATAACATAATTATACAAACGCAATTCAGAAAATTATAGCAAACCCGAATTCAACTAAAACTCAGATTGCATCACTTCAACAAACTATCAAGATCAAACTTCAAATCATAAAGTGACTTGACACATCCGCCAATGGCAGGTGAAACGCTTCTGCTACCCCTTCGTGGAAAACATGTCCCGCATAAGTGTTTAGTCCATGCCTCAGAGGTTCGTCGAACATTAAAGCTTGTTCGATGCCAAACATGGCGACTTTGCGGATGTATGGCAAAGTGGCACCAGTCAACGCCAATGTTGAGGTGCGCGGCACGGCACCTGGGATATTTGCGACGGAGTAATGGACAACATCATGCTTGATAAAGTAGGGGTCCGCGTGTGTTGTAACATGGTCCATGGTTTCTATACAGCCGCCTTGGTCTATGGCGACGTCGACAATGACAGAACCCTTTTTCATGCTCTTTACCATGGCTTTTGTGACTACGTTGGGGGCTTTTGCGCCTGGTATCAAAACTGCGCCAATTAGAAGATCGCAGGTTTTGACTTGGTCGGCGATATCGAATGGGTTGGACATCAAAGTGGCGATGCGGCCGCCTGAATAAAGGTCTACTTCTTTGAGACGTTTAACATTAACATCTGCTATTGTGACATGTGCTCCCAAACCGGCTGCGAGGCGAGCAGCATTTTGACCGACAACTCCAGCACCAATTACTAAGACTTCTGCGGGAAGAACACCGGGGACACCGGCTAATAGAACGCCGCTTCCGTTGTTGTGTTTTTGCAAAAGGTTAGCACCTATCTGCACCGCCATCCGACCCGCGACTTCACTCATCGGAGCGAGTAACGGAAGGGATCCATCTTCTTCCATTACGGTTTCGTAGGCTAGGCCGCAGACTCCTCGCTCTACCAGCTCATCTGTTAAGATGCGGTTTGCTGCCAAATGAAGGTAAGTGAAGATTGTTTGACCTTCACGCATGCGCTCATACTCTTCTTCTATTGGTTCTTTAACTTTGCAAATTAAGTCTGCAGAAGACCAAACATCTTTAGCTGAAGCAACTATTTTTCCACCAGCCTTCTTGTACTCGGCGTCTTCCATGCCACAACCTGCACCTGCGTTGGTTTCAATAAGTATAGTGTGCCCATCCAGGACAAGTGTATGCACACCCGCAGGTGTAAGAGCGACACGGTTCTCACCGCTAATTAGTTCCTTGGGTAAACCTATTATCATTATTGAATCCCCCGTTCTTTTACTTTAGTTAATTAATAGCGCTTGTTTCGCACCAAAAAATCATTCATCAAGTTTCAAAACTGACATAAACGCCTCTTGCGGAACTTCGACGGAACCGACTTGGCGCATGCGTTTTTTACCTTCTTTTTGTTTCTCTAATAGTTTCTTTTTACGCGTGATGTCGCCGCCGTAGCATTTGGATAAGACGTCTTTTCGATAGGCGCGGACGGTTTCTCGGGCGATGATTTTGCCACCAATACATGCCTGAATAGGAATCTCGAATTGGTGACGCGGAATGTTTTCTTTGAGTTTTTCCGTCATCCGACGCCCGCGTGCATAGGCCTTATCCTTATGTACGATAAACGACAGAGCATCTACCATATCGTTATTTAACATAATGTCCAGCTTCACCAAATCAGCACGCTGGTAGTTTTTCAATTCGTAATCTAACGAGGCATAACCACGAGTCCTTGATTTTAGGGCATCAAAGAAATCGTAGATGATTTCATTCAAGGGCATATCGTAGTGTAGATTGACACGTGTCTCATCCAAATAGTCCATGTTAATGTAGGTGCCGCGCCGTTCTTGGCAAAGCTCCATGATGTTCCCCACATAATCCTTGGGTGTCAGAATTTGCACATTGACGATAGGCTCCTCAAAGTGATCAATATCTGAGGGGTCTGGCAAGTTCGTCGGGTTGTCGAGCGTAATCATCTCTCCTGTTTTCAGGAACACGTGATACACAACAGAGGGTGCTGTCGACACCAAATCTAAGTCAAATTCACGTTCAAGTCGCTCTTGGATTATTTCATAATGCAGAAGACCCAGGAAACCACAGCGGAAACCAAAGCCTAAAGCAGCAGAGGTCTCTGGCTCAAAACTCAAGGCAGCGTCGTTTATCTGCAGCCGTTCCAAAGCTTCACGAAGATCCGGATAACGCGCATTGTCAGCAGGGTAGAGACCGCAGAACACCATGCGCTGAACTTTTTTATAGCCTGGTAATGCGATCGCAGTTGGATTGTCTACACGCGTAATCGTATCGCCTACAGCCGTATCGCGAACGTTCTTAATATTAGCGACGATGTAGCCTACATCACCCGCCAAAAGTTCTTCTGTAACGGTCAGAGCGCCGGGACTGAAATACCCGACTTCAGTGACGGTAAATACTTTACCAGTGTGCATCATTTTAATTTCTTGACCAGCCTTCACCCGCCCGTCTTTGATGCGCACATGCACAATCACCCCACGATAGGTATCGTAGATAGAGTCAAAAATCAGGGCACTGAGTGGTTCGTCCTCGTTTCCTTCAGGTGCTGGCAAAACGCGCACAATCGCTTCCAACACGGCTGGGATATTGATGTTTGCTTTTGCCGAAATCAATGGCGCTTCAGAAGCATCGATGCCGATGACATCCTCAATCTCCTGTTTAACCATGTCTGGCTGCGCCGAGGGCAAGTCAATTTTGTTTATGACTGGCAAAACCTCCAAATCGGAATCGATAGCCAAATACACATTCGCCAAGGTCTGAGCCTCGACACCTTGAGCCGCATCCACCACCAGCACCGCACCGTCGCAGGCTGCCAAGCTACGCGAGACCTCATAGTTAAAGTCCACGTGTCCCGGGGTGTCGATCAGGTTAAAGGCGTAGATTTTGCCATCATCCGCATGATAAAGCATGCGCACCGCCTGCGCTTTTATCGTAATGCCGCGCTCACGTTCAATGTCCATATTATCCAAAACCTGAGATTGCATCTGCCGTTGGGTAAGCACGCCCGTATGCTCGATGAGCCGGTCGGCCAAGGTCGATTTACCGTGGTCGATATGTGCCACGATGGAAAAATTTCTTATATGTTGCATGCGCTCATTCGGCATGTAGGTCCTCCATTTTTGTCGTATATTTTTCTGATCTGCCGCCTTATTGGACGAATCCAATGCGATCAAAGGGAGAGCTTCTGAACCAAACTTCCCCCAAAATCGCTTCCGCAGCGACGCTTCCAAAGTATCGTGAATCTTTGCTGCTTGGGCGGTTATCACCCATCACAAAGTACTGTCCTTCAGGTATGACTATATCCAATACGCCTAAATCAGGCATGAGGGTTTGAACGTTCTCACCTAAGTATGCTTCTGGCAAAAGCACCCCATTCAAATAGACCACCCCGCCTTTTATCTCTAAATGATCTCCACTCACTGCGATAACGCGTTTCACAAGATCTTCTTGTTTTAAACTTCCGTCACTCAGCGCAGCGCCGTGCACAGTGACAATGTCACCGCGCTCAATTCCACCCCAAATTTTAGAAAGTTTTTGCACCCAAACGCGGTCGTGATGCTGTAAAGTTGGATCCATCGAAATGCCGACAACCTCATTGCGTTGCACCACAAATCCGGTGATTAAGAGACCAATCACGAGTGCGAGGAGAATGTATTTACTCCAATCTAAAATCTCGTAAACAAGGCTTTGGCGTTCTTGTGTTGGCTTGCTTGAGTCTACAACTGTAGTAATGTCTTCTGCTGGCTTGTTGGTTTCATCAACTGCAGGAGTATTTTCCGTCTCTACTTCGGTTTTAGTTACTGGGGTTTCTTTCAGGTGTTTATGTTTGAGGGCTGGTCTTTTGCCAAGATGTGTTTGCATCAACCACTCAACTTCCGCATTAAAATCGACATGATCTCCGGCGACTTCAGCGCGGAGCATGGCGTTCACGTTTTCTTCTTCTGCCAGAAACGCGTTGACCTCACTGGTTTTTAATTCCTCGTCTGCACCTGGTACCTCACCATCTACAAGACGGTCTATGCCTTCATCTGTAGTCAACAATTCGTCCTTCTGGTTTTGGTGCGGTGTCGAGGTTTGGTCTTCAAGTAAATTCTTATGTTTTAGAGCTGGGCGTTTGCCAAGGTGGGTCTGCATGAGCCATTCGACTTCAGCATTTTTATCCACATCACCCCCCGCAAGTTCAGCAGCGAGTTGAGCGTGTAGATTCTCTTCTTCGGCAAGTGTCAAATGTGCGGCATCTAATTCCGCTTCATGTCCAGCTAAATCCGCATTGGTTTCTGGCAAGCTCGGTAATGCACTTTGTTCATCTTCTGCGCGCGCTGCCGCGGGCATGCTCCAGCGAGGCACGTCGAGAAAGTTTCTGCCTTGCTCTCTGGATTGGTCATTATTTTTATTTTGTCTGCCTCTGTTACGTTTCAAAGTAGTAACCTCATGTATTTCATCTCTTATTCGGTATCTGCAACGAGGCTAAGTTTTAGTTCGTCTAGCTGCTTTTGACTCACTGTTCCCGGAGCTTCTGTCATCAAATCGGCGGAGGTCTGGACTTTAGGGAAAGCAATAACTTCGCGAATATTGTCAGCACCTGTCATAAGCATAACAAATCTATCAAGGCCAAGTGCACACCCACCATGCGGGGGAACGCCGTATTTAAATGCTTCTAGCAAAAAGCCGAAATTTTCCCAGGCCGACTCCTCACTAAAGCCCAAAAGGCTAAACATGCGTTTTTGTAAGTTTTGGTCGTGGATTCTGATTGATCCGCCACCAAGTTCGGTGCCATTCATAACAATGTCATACGCTTTGGCACGAACTTCTGCAGGTTTGCTATCGAGTAAGTCGATGTCTTCATCCATGGGCGAAGTGAAGGGGTGGTGTTTTGCCACCAGACGCACGTCTTCTTCGCTGTACTCGAATAATGGAAATTCGGTTACCCACAGTAATTTGAAATCCCCTTCTTGGAGCAGGGAAAGTCGTTTCGCTACTTCACAGCGCAATTGTCCAAGGGCAATCTGTACCGTTTCAGTTTTATCCGCAGCCATGAGTATAAGGTCGCCGGCTTCGGCGCCGATTGATTTTGCCAAAATATTTATTTCCTCAGTAGTAAAAAATTTCAGCACAGAACCGCGGGGTGTGTCGCCTGGAACAAGCCATGGCAGGCCTTTAAGGCGATAGGTTTGGACAAAAGTCTGAAGACTATCGATTTCTTTTCGCGTCATGGATCCGCCACCAGGCACAACAATACATTGCACCGAGCCACCGTCGGCGAGCGCATTTTTGAATACGACGAATTCATTGTCTTTGACCTGTTCGGATAAGTCTTGTAGTTCCATGGCAAAACGCAGATCCGGTTTATCAGAACCGAAACGACGCATCGCTTCTTCGTAAGGCATACGCAATAAGGGCAGGCTTAAGTTAATGTTGAACAGCTCTTTCAGTACCCGTGCCATGTAACCTTCTACAACTGTCATCACATCATTTTCATTGACAAAAGCCATTTCCAAGTCGACTTGTGTAAACTCCGGTTGGCGGTCTGCTCTGAGATCTTCGTCACGGAAACAACGGGCGATTTGAATATAACGGTCATAGCCCGAGAGCATCAAGAGTTGTTTATAGAGTTGTGGGGATTGTGGCAAAGCGAAAAAATGCCCCGGCTTCACACGGCTAGGAATAAGGTAGTCGCGCGCGCCTTCGGGGGTGCTTTTGCCCATCATAGGTGTCTCAACATCGATAAACCCTTGTTCATCAAAATAATCGCGTGTCGTCTTGGTCATACGACTTCTCAGCATCAAATTGCGCTGCATTTCCGGACGACGCAGGTCAAGGTAACGATACTTTAAGCGCAAAGCCTCATTCGCCTCCACCCCGTCCTCGATATAAAACGGCGGCGTCGCAGACTCAGATAGGACACGCAGCTCGCTGACTTCTAGTTCGTATTCACCTGTAGACAGTTCCTTGTTAGCGGCTTGTCTTTTGACTAGGACACCAGTTGCGGCAAGCACAAACTCAGCACGCACGCGGTTCGCTTTTTCACGCGTTTCCTCGGGAGCCTGGTCGTTAATCAGCAACTGAATTTCACCTGATCTATCACGTAAATTTATAAAAACGACGCCTCCAAGATCACGTTGACGATGGCACCAACCCATCAGCGTCAGCGTCTGCCCCAACATGTCTGCCGTTATTTCAGCACAGCGGCAGCTTCTTGTTAAACCTTGAATCGATTCCGCCATAATAATTATCCTTTCATGAGAGCAGCGTAAAGTAGTTCAAGATTCTTGAACTCTAGCGTTTCTCTCTCTCCATTCGTCATATCTTTTAGTTCTGCAGTACCGCTCGTTAATTCATTCTCGCCAAGAATCATGCTATAGCGAAGACCAGATTTACCTGCATACTTCATCTGTCCTTTGACGCCTCTCCCACAGAGTTCTGTTTCAACTAGTACACCCCTCTGGCGTAATTGATAAGCCAGTTTTCGCGCAACGCGTCCCGCTTCTTCGCCCATCGAACCGATGAAAATACTGCTGCGTTGGGGTAATTCTATGCTCACACCCTGGGCATTCATCTCTAAAAGCAAACGTTCTTCACCCATGGCAAAACCACAAGCTGGCACCGCCGGCCCCCCTAAAGCTTCAACCAATTTATCGTAACGTCCGCCCCCACAAATCGTACCCTGCGTTCCCACATGGTCGGAGACATATTCAAAAACCGTACGCGTATAGTAGTCTAGTCCGCGTACTAAACGCGGTTCAACACGATAGCTTAAATCCAAGGCATCGAGTTCTTTTTGTAGCCCTTCAAAGTGCTGTTTACAATCGTCATCTAGGAAGTCTAGGAGTACGGGCGCGTTTTTTGCCAAAGACTTACAATGCTCAACCTTACAGTCCAAAATACGTAGTGGGTTTGTTTCAAAGCGCTTTTGACAGTCTTCGCAAAGTGTTGAAAGATGCGGTCTAAAGTAGTCTTTCAGCGCATCATGGTAAACCTTGCGACAGTCGGGACAGCCTATTGAATTAATGTTGAGGTGTGTCTCTTTTAGCCCGATTTTGTCGAAGAAAATCTGCAGCATAGCAATAATTTCCGCATCAATCTCAGGACCTTCCGCGCCGAAACTTTCCAGACCTAGCTGATGAAATTCACGGTAGCGACCTTCTTGAACATTTTCATAACGAAACATATTGAGCATGTAGTAAAGCTTGACGGGATAAGTGAGTGAACTCATGCCGCGCTGCACGAAACTACGCACAACGCCAGCCGTACCTTCCGGTCTGAGCGTAATACTGCGCCCACCCTTGTCATTAAAGGTGTACATTTCTTTTTGAACGATATCGGTTGCGTCGCCAACACCGCGCTGAAAGACTTCAGTATTTTCAAACGTTGGGATGCGGATTTCCCCATATGCAAAAAGCTCTGCTACTTCGCTAAACACACGTTCTATCGCAAGCCACTGGCTTGACTCCGGTGGCAGTATATCTCTTGTACCTTTCGGTGCCGTAAAATTCATATTTTTTTGGCGCTTTGCTCTGGTGTTACGCGCCCTCTCCTTCGATTATGTAATTCGAAAATTTTCGGTGTTTTTTCGTTGATTTAGTCGATAAATTATAGCATATCCGCCCTCGCTTCTGACACTAGGCGGGGCAGGGGACAGAAACCCTAGCTTTTCACGGAACGGTGGGGTGCCGGTGGCTGTTAGCTAGCAAAAGTGGTCAGAAATTGCGGTGGAGTCGGATTTTCTCGGTTTTCCCCTGGATTTAGCGGAGATTCTGACCAACCTAGCGCTGTTAGTTGGCCGTAAGTGGTCAAAAATTGCGACAAATCCAAATCCGCTACGAATTCCCCTAGATTTATCGGAGATTTTGACCACCCCATGGCTGTTAGCTGGCAAAAGTGGTCAAAAATTGCGGCAAATCCAAACGTCCTCCGATTCCCCCCTGGATTTAGCGGAGATTTTGACCACCCATTTTTAGGGCTCGCGAACAAACCACCAAAACTGTTCGCGTGGGACGGACAGTTCCAAGGCAAACGCTCTGCCTTCACAGATTTTCACGCCATTGACCGAAGTTCGGAACACATTTGCCGCGGCCTCTCGAAGAAAAGTGGCAAAATATGGACTACAGAAAGAATTAACCTGTTTTTCACACGAAAAGTGACAGAATTTGGACTACAGAAAGATTTCTCGAACAAATTCCTTCTGTTGTCCAAATTTTGACACCTAAGATACTATAACTGAACCCCTACAGCACCCAAACCTACATCCGCCCTGGCAAAAGCGCATTCAGCATGGCGAGGACGGCGGGACCAGCTGTTTCAGTGCGCAAGATGCGTGAGCCAAGGCTGACAGCAGTAACGCCAGTTTCAACAGCAGCATCAACCTCTGATTTTGCGAAACCGCCCTCAGGCCCAATCAAAACATGAATCACACGGATATCAGACAAAGATTCCAAAACACCAACAATAAAAGACACCAAATTCGGCTCTAAAGCTTCTTCCCAAGCGATAAGCGCAAGCCCGTTGCCACGAGCCAAATCAGATGCTATCTCCACCAAGGCTGAGGCCAAAGTGCAGGTCATGCCAATTTCTGGTATTAGTCCACGGCCAGATTGTTTGGCGGCGGATTCGGAGACTTTTTGCCAACGTGATTGTTTAGCGCGTGCTGCTTTGTCGTCCAACTTGATCAAAGAACGTTCAGTCCTCACGGGCACAATACGATGCACCCCCAGCTCAACCGACTTCTCGATTATTTCTTCAAACTTAGAGCCTTTGGGCAAGCCCTGCCACAAAACAACTTGTGGCGAAGTTTCGCCTGGGTTAGCCTGGGCATGCAGATAGCGCAGCCTCAAACCATCGGTTCCAGAACCTAAGACCTCACAATAATGATCTTGCCCATCGCCCTTGCAGAGCACGATGTGTTCACCAGCTTGGAGTCGCAAAACCTTGCTCGCATGATGCGCATTTTCACCACTAATTTGAAACGCAGAACCCGCAGTAAGCGTGCTGTCAATCTCATTATCCGAAATAAAAAATCGTGGCTTACTCACTTTGCTGCCTACTTTGCAGATATGCCTGCGCAATCACTAAGTCTTCAGCTGTAGTCAGTTTTATGTTTTGATACGAACCTTCAACGACAGCAACATCTTCGCCCAGCGCTTCCATAACCGAGGCGTCGTCCGTCGCAAGCAGACCGTTTTTCTCAGCACTTTGATAGGCGTTAATAATACTGGCAAAACGAAAGGCCTGAGGCGTCTGAATCTGCCAAAGCTCATCGCGCACCAATGTCTCATGCACAATCCCATCAGCAGAAACACGCTTTATCGTGTCTTTCACTGGAACTGCAGCTACACACGAACCTACCGCTTCTACATGATTAATACAACGCCGGATAATATCAGCCGTTACTAAACAGCGTGCGGCATCGTGAATCAACACAATTGGGTGCTCACCGTCTTCTTCCAAAGAAAAATCTTGCATACCAGCCAGAACCTTCAAACCATTAAAGACAGATTCTTGCCTTGTTTCGCCACCGACGCAAGCGCTCAGGGCCTTACTTATCCCCCAGTTAATTTGTTGAGCATTGATCCAATCGCGTTCTTCTGCCCGACAAACAACTTGTATCGCTGCCACTTCTGGTAAGTCCTCAAAAATACTAAGAGTGCGCTGAAGTATCACTTGCCCATCAAGTTCGAGCAAAACCTTATTGACACCCGCACCCATACGTTCGCCCATACCAGCTGCGGGAATAACTACAAACACTTTACTCATCGGCAAAATTTTTCCTTACGCATCAATTCAAGAGCTACCAAACCTCTTATTTTTTCCCAGAAAGACTCACGTCAATCGCTTCACTAACGTTGTCAACGTAGATGATTTCAGGGCTTTCAGCTAGTTTTAAGCGTTCTAGAGCTTTGCGGCTTGCACCGGGTACAACACAGGTTTTGAACCCTAAACGAAAGGCTTCATTCACGCGACGATCAATATGCGATACCACGCGCAATTCTCCAGTCAAGCCGATTTCGCCAAGCAAAATGATATGTTCCTTCACGGGTCTATCCTTCATGCTTGAGGCAAGTGCTACAGCAATCGCCAAATCTGTGGCAGTATCCTGTACTTTTAAGCCGCCCACAACATTAACAAAAACATCTTGAGCCGCCATTTTCAAGCTTATTTTATTCTCTAAAACTGCAAGGATCATCAACAAGCGCGATCGCTCAATGCCTTGTAAAGCACGCTGTGCAGAGCCATACACCGTTGGGGTAGTCAAAGCTTGCATTTCTACCAAAAGCGGTCTGGTCCCTTCCATGCAGCAACTAACTGCAGCACCGGAAACCTGTTCAGGCCGCTGGGACAACATAGCCGCAGAAGCATTAGACACAGCCATCAGCCCCATTTGCGTCATTTCAAAAATACCCAGCTCATTCGTCGCACCGAAACGATTCTTCACCGCACGTAATATGCGCAGACTGTTATGTTGTTCGCCTTCAAAATACAAAACACTATCAACCATGTGTTCCAAAACGCGCGGCCCAGCTAAGGCGCCATCCTTCGTCACATGGCCAACCAAAACAATCGTGGTACCCAAATGTTTGGCTAAACGCAGCAAACCGGCTGTCACATCACGTACTTGACTGACAGACCCAGGTGCCGCTTGAAGTTCTTCGGAATACAAAGTTTGAATGGAGTCGATAATACATAAATCGGGGCGTAAACTGACGATGGTTTCTGCTATTCTTTCAAAGCATATTTCTGGCAAAAGTTTAATTCCCTTACCACGCACCTCTAAACGCTCCGCGCGCAACTTAATCTGCTGCGGGGATTCTTCACCCGAAACATAAAGCACAGGTCCGGTGAATTTTTGGCTAGCACAGACTTGCAAAAGCAAAGTCGACTTCCCAATACCAGGGTCACCACCAACCAAAATCAACGAACCTTCTACAAAGCCTCCACCTAGAACGCGGTCAAGTTCGGGGATGCCTGAGGCGATGCGTTTGCCCTGCGCTCCGCTGATGGAGTCTAAATCCATTAACTTATTCTTTTCTCGAGACGAAACCTTGCTGCCAGTTGTTTTGTCAGACTTGCGTTCCGCGTCATCCATCAGGTTTCCAAGCCAACCGTGGTGTTGGATTTGGGCAGCGGCAGCCTTGCCACCCGTGGCTCTCCGTTCTTCAACGAAAGTGTTCCAAGCACTACAAGAAGGACAGCGGCCGAGATAGCCGGAGCTTTCGTAGCCGCAATCGGAGCAAAAGTAGTGGGAGCTTGTTTTTGCCATAAAACGCCTACTTAATCGTCAGCGAAACCGGACAGTGATCCGACCCGTAGATATCGTCATGTATCTTGGCTTCCACGAGACGATCCTTCAGCGCTTCCGAAACAACAAAATAGTCAATTCTCCAGCCTGCGTTGCGTGCACGTGCGTTCGTGCGATAGGACCACCAAGTGTAAGCCTCCGTTTTATCAGGTTCAAAATGCCTAAAAGTATCAATGAAACCCGCAGCCAAAAGATCCGTGAATTTCGCACGTTCTTCGTCCGAGAAGCCCGCGCTCTTGCGATTGCTCGCAGGGTTCGCCAAATCAATCGGGGTATGGGCGACATTCAGGTCACCACAAACGATGACCGGTTTTGTCTTTTCCAACTTTTTCAAATACGTCAGAAACGCTTCTTCCCAAGTACAACGATATGGCAGGCGCTTCAAGCCATCTTGTGAATTCGGCGTGTATACGGTAATTAGGTAAAAATCCTCATACTCGAGGGTAATGACACGTCCTTCTTGATCGTGTTCGTCTTCACCAATACCTAAATGCACGGATAAGGCAGGTTTTTTGGCAAAAATAGCCGTCCCCGAATAACCTTTCTTTACGGCATAATTCCAATACTCATGGTAACCGCTGAGGTCCATTTCCACTTGGCCAGCCTGAAGTTTCGTTTCCTGCAGACAAAAAAAGTCTGCGTCCAGTTCATCAAAAGCATCGAGAAATCCTTTTTGCAAGATGGCTCTTAAGCCGTTAACGTTCCAAGAAACAAATTTCATTTACAATCCTCTTTCTTTTCCCAAGTTCTCAATTGGTTCAGTTTTTCTATCATCATAAGCTTTTCCGGCTCTGTGTAAATCGCTAAGTATTCTTCAAGAATTGCGAGCTGTTTCGGAAAAACTTGTGCCGTTAGCGCACGTCCCTCATCAGACAAGGATATCAAATAGGCGCGTTTATCATCCGGGTCTTGCAAACGCTTGACCAGACCCTGCTTTTCTAAGTTTCTAATAACAACCGTCAGGTTTCCGGATGTAGCCAGAATTTTTGACATAATTTGGCAAATATTTAAATCGCCTTTGTGATAAAGCGCTTCAAGCACCGCAAATTGTGAGAGCGTTAAGCCATGTTCCATCGTGATTTTCGCCACTTCGCGCTGAAGAAATATCGCGGCCCGTTGCAAGCGAACAAAAAGAGATAAATCAGTATCAGCGGATTGACCATAGGATTTTTTAGACATCGTTTAGTCCTCCGTTCGCAATAAAGTATCTCAAATTAGTGATTGTTTTTCAAGCATCAGAACTCCGGTAGCAAGCTCCCGATTATCTTGCATCACCACTCAACTGGAGCATAAAGCCTATAGGGGAAACAATGGCAACTCTTCCAAGAAGATGATGTCGCTTCGTTCTGCAGCGTCCCCTTCGGCAAGGATAGCGGCTTTCGCTACTACTTCTCCCCCTGCTTTAGCAATAAGTTTTTCGAGGGCTTTGAGGGATTCACCCGTTGAAATAACGTCGTCAATAATTGCGACGCGTTTGCCTTTTACGCGATCGACGTCTTCTTTTGCCAAGAACAATTTTTGTGATTTAGCCGTTGTGATAGAGTCCACCTCAACGCTGAACGGATCTTCCATGTAGACTTTGACACTCTTGCGCGCCACCACATAGCGGTCAATTTTCAGCAAACGACTAATTTCGTAAACAAGTGGAATACCTTTGGCCTCAGCAGTAACAATCACATCAATTTCAGGCAAACGTTTCACTAACTCAGGTGCAGTCTTTTCCACAAGCTCGGCATCACCAAGGATAACGAAACTTGCAATAGCCAAATTGTCAGCAATATTGATTATCGGAAGTTGGCGTGTTAGTCCAGCAATTTGTAAGTCATAGTATTTCATAGCGTACTCCTGTTTTCTTAATTTAAATAATCCCAGATTCAAACAAGTAGCGTAGCAATGTGCCCGATACGAGACCGAAGAAGGGGTCCGTACCTGCCGTGACAACCAAAGTCACACCCGCCACAATCGCATTGCCCGGAATTTGTCCCGCGAACGCAAGACCAGCATTGGTAGGCACGGTCACAACGGCGCCTAAGATGAATAAAAAGCCATAAATCGATTCACTCGGTACGTATTTGCCAATTTTTGGCAAAAGTCTCAAAAACAAGATTGCCGCCATAATCAGCATCATAATGACACCTGCGAGTACAGGTTGCGGTGCCGCTGCCGTTGCAGAAATAATCGCTTCAACCGGGCCGCCACCAAAGAGTCCACTCACTGCATCAGCTAAACCAGAATAAACCGTTAAGTGGTCAATGTTGGCAGTGTATTGTCCACCTGTCATGCTAGCCGTGATGCTACCGAAAGCGATATTGGCTCCGATGGTCAGACAAGCCAAGGCTAGCGCACCGCGCAAAACATTGAGATTAAAAGTAGGCTTGACCAGCTTGATTTTCTTCACCTCGTCAATGATGCCACCGCCAATGTCTTGTTTAGCGATTTTGGCGACGATACTTGAAATAACAACTGAAGCAACGATAGTTAGTACGAGGTCTCTACCAAATAAGAAATAGACGACAACTGCACTGGCTATGGAGACGGCGGTGACAAGCTTATTCTTTTTTAGACCGTCTAGGGCTATTTTTGCCAAAAGTATACCGACACCAGCCATCATAGCATTGATAACCGTTTCTCCCGCTAAGTTGACAATGTAAGTCAAAGTACCCGTGAGGCCAAGTGCGACCATCAAGAGCCCCGCATAGAGAATCATCGACAGACGCTCACGCAAGTTCTTGCCCATTGTGCCCGCCAGAACAATAGTCTCCGCTTGGAACGAAATCGGCGCGACAGATCCCAGAGCCATGCACGCGACCGCACCAATTACAAAGCCGATACCGGTTGGGATGCTGGCAAAACCATACGACAAAGCCAGTAAGCCCTGCGGAATCCCATTCAGCACAACACCCAAAGCCGCCAAGATATCGCTCAGCAGCTCACTAAAAGTAAACGTTAAATCCATTTCCTCTACCACTCTCTTTTTCAAATGATGGACTCATTCTAGCAGTCTTCTGCGATTTCAGAAATGATTTAACGTTAGCTTTCGCTTGTGCTTTTCTGCTTTTTTGGGGGCCGCAGCACGCTGTGCCAAATTAGTCGCAAATTTGGCATGCCGACCCCAACTAACTCAACAAAGCTTTCGCCAATTTATCGTCGATAATTAAAGTTGTTATGCAACCCAAATGCAAAGCCCCACCAAGCGCAAGAGCCTTCTCCGCACCTTCCGCGACGACCATAAGATGTTTCAAGTTACTTAACTCGCCCACACTCAAACCAACAATTTGATTTTCAATTGCTTCGTCAACAATACGACCGTTGCGGTCAAAAAAATGTCCCATCATCGAACCGACTGCACCTTTATGCCGTAGTAGTCTGATATGTTCTGCGCTAAGAAAGTCTGACCAGATGTTGTGTTTTGCGCCTAAAGCTCCAACGCTCGCGATGACTAGGTCGGTCTTTCTCGCCTCTGCCAATACGTTGGCGATTAAAGGTTCATTTAGCAAATAGCGTCTCGCAATTTCATTGTTCACATACATGGGTGCATAGAGCTGACTGAAAGAACTCTCAAACTTATCTGCCAAAATGTGAATTGCAGCCGGGGAGTCGAAATCATAACGCCCGTCTTCACTTGCCATACCTTTGACTTGAACGAACTTTAAATTCAAACCACCTACGCCATTAATATGTCTACTAATAGCAGAAACGGTTTGTCCGGATGAGACACCGATACGCATAGCTGGCTTCAAATGTCGTTCAATATGTCTTGCGGCAAAACGCGTCACACTCTCGAAAGCAGGCTCACCACCCTCCAAAGCATACTCTGTTCTTAACACTAAACAATTTTTCAACCCATATCGTTTACAAATCGATTCTTCTAAATCAGACATACGCACATAGGGAAAATTGATGCGTATTTCAACTACACCTGTATCCTGAGCACGTTGCAATAGTCTCGAGACTTTTGACCTAGAGAAAAACAACTTGCTTGCAATATCTTCTTGAGACATTTTTTATTGAAATAGAGATCGGCTACACGCGCTAACAAAGTTTTTTCAGCATCATCCATAGATATAGCTCTTTTCATCGTGATACAGAAATGATACGACGTTTTGCCAGCCAAAACCTGTACTAAAACACGTTGTAAAATTTATTTAGCATTTGTAACAATACCAACATGTAGAAATTGGCTAAATTCCCAAACCCAATGAGAATATGTGCAAAGGAAAACCGAACAGTATGAAAGCTTGTGCTAGTTTTATAAATCAATTGCCTAGCTCCATCTTGGCTCTATATGATTTGCTTAAGTACTCAAAACAGGAGGTAGAATATGGAAATCCTAAATCAAATTTGGGAAGTGTTTTTCAACAACGTGCTAGCCAAACCAGCAATTTTTATCGGTTTAATTGTTGTGCTCGGTTACATCTTATTGAAAAAGAAGTGGTACGAAGTCATTGCGGGCTTCATCAAAGCTGCAGTTGGCTACATGATTTTACAGGTCGGTGCGCGAAATCTTTTGGGTAGTGTTAACCCACTCATCGAAGCAATAAAAGAAAAATGGAATCTCAACGCGGTTGTTATTGATCCAAACTTCGGTCTCTCAGCTTCGACAAAAGCACTTGAGAGCATTGGTGAAAGCCTTTCCATGGCTATGATTTCACTCTTGGTCGCATTTATCTGGAATATTCTTCTAGTTGCACTCCGAAAGTACAGCAAAGTCCGTACACTTTTCACTACGGGCCACATCATGGTCAAGCAAGCGGCTGTAGCAACCTGGATTATTTATCTACTCGTCCCTCAACTACGCGGCGTAGCAGGCGTTATTGCTACCGGCATATTGTGTGGAACATACTGGGCTGTCGGTTCCAACATGACGGTTGAAGCAACCAATGATTTGACTGACAATGCTGGTTTTGCCATAGGACATCAACAAATGTTTGGTGTGTGGTTCGCTGATCGTTTCTCTCATAAGATTGGCAAAAAAGAAAAAGGCGTCGATGACTTCAAGCTCGGTGGCGCTTTCAAATTATTAGACGATTATACCGTTTCAACTACACTCATCATGGGTGTGTTCTTCAGTATTATCATCCTCATAATTGGTGCCCCAACATTACGAGAAATCGATTCAGCTTTTTCAAAAGACACGTCGTTCCCACTTTATATTTTTGAGAAAGCGGCTTCTTTTGCCGTAAACCTTACCATCCTTAAAACTGGTGTTCGCATGTTCGTCAGCGAATTGGTCACATCATTTGATGGTATCTCTTCATCCGTCCTAAAAGGCTCAGTTCCAGCAGTAGACTGCGCCGCTACCTACGGTTTTGGCTCACCTAATGCCATTACCCTCGGCTTTATGTTCGGTGCCATCGGTCAAGCACTGGCTATCGCACTTCTGATTATCACAAAGAATCCAATCCTCATTATCCCCGGTTTCGTGCCCTTGTTTTATGACAACGCCACGATCGGTTTATATGCCAACAATAAAGGTGGTTTTAAAGCGTTGGTCGCTATGTGTCTTAGCTCGGGTGTACTCCAAGTCATCGGAAGCGCAGCAGCCATAGCACTCTTCCAAATGGCTCCTTTTGGTGGCTATGTCGGAAACTTAGACTGGGCTACCGCTTGGCCAGTATTTGGATTCATCATTAAACATCTTTCAGTAATTGGTGTCGTGCTAGTTATCGTCTTGATGCTAATCATTCCCCAGCTGCAATATCGTAAAAACAAGGAAAAATATTTCGAACAAAGCTAAAATAATATTCAAAGCACTATAGTGGGTCGATGCTTTTTTAGTATTCGACCCTAGTATTAAAAGGAGAAAATTATGAAAGTATTAGTCGCATGTGGAGCCGGTATGGGTTCTTCTCAGGTCATCAAAATGACGGCTCAAAAAGTGTTAAAAACACTAGGCGTAGATGCCAATATTACACACACAGCCATTGACGAAGCACGTAGCATTGCTAAACAGTACGATCTGGTAATCGTCAACGAGCGCTTCCTCGAAACACTTCCCGAAGGCGCTAAGGCAATCGGCCTAAAAAACCTTCTGGATAAAACAGAACTCAAAGAAAAATTATTAGCAGCTGGTATCGGACAGGACAATGAATAATCCTGCACGGGAAAGGGATAGGAAAATGAACAAAAACATCATTTATATCCATTCTCATGATAGTGGTAAATATCAAAGCGTCTATGGTTACGACGTAGAAACGCCAGTATTGGACGCATTCGCAAAAGATGCCCTAGTTTTTGATCAAGCCTTTAGCGCTTCTCCCACCTGCTCACCTAGTCGTTCCGCTTTAGTCACGGGTCGTTATCCACACAGCAACGGAATGATTGGTCTGACCAACAGAGGCTTTAAGCTTTCTGACTACGACCATCACATCGTGAGACGTCTGAATAAGGAAGGGTTTGAGACTGCGCTTTGTGGTATCCAACACGAACATGGACGCTATGTGAATCACGCAGCTGGAGCCGAAGCGATTGGTTATCAGCACAACCTCACGACCCCTAACGAAGGCTTGGAGGAAGAAGGACTCGTAGACTGGGATCTCGCCAACGCAGATGCCATTGTCAATTGGTTAAGTTCAAGGAATTCGGAAAAAGCCTTTTTCTTGTCCTTCGGCCTCTTTTCAACACATCGTGAATACCCCAAACAAGCGTATGGCAAAACCGAAACAAACCCTCTGGACGACGTCGACGTGCCTGGTTTTCTCATAGATGCCACAGAGGTACGAAATGATCTTTTAGGGCACCAACGATCCCTAAGCTACTACAACGAAGCCATCGAACGTGTGCTCCATGCACTAAAGCAAAACAAGTATTTCGATGAAACTATCATCTTCATCACCAGTGACCATGGACTCGCCTTCCCGGGAGCCAAATGCACTTTGAAAGACGCTGGAATAGGTGTTCCTTTGTTGATGCATGTGCCAGATACGCCAGCAATGGGACAAAGAACACAGGCACTCTTTTCACATGTGGATCTTTTGCCAACCATATTTGATTTGTTAGGCTTAGAAATACCTGCAGAATGCCAAGGGATTAGTCAGGCAGCTTTATTCGACAATCCAAAACTTGAATTGAGGGAAGAGATTTTCGCCGAGATTAACTTCCACACCTCCTACGAACCCGTCCGCTGTGTACGCACAAAGCGCTACAAGTATATTCGCTACTTCGATCAAGAAAACCAAGCTTACAATCTCTCAAATATGGACCGCTCAATCTCCAAAGACTTTTACATACGTGAAGGACTTTTTAGCGGTATGAAAGACGAGGAACAACTCTATGATCTCTCAAACGACGTATTTGAAAAAGTAAACCTGGTCGCAGATACAGAGTATGCTGAAGTGCTTCGTGAAATGCGTATGCGCCTACAATCGTGGATGGAGGAAACAGCTGATCCCTTATTGGAAGGACCAATCGTTTTTCGGGATGAATGGAAAGTCAATAAAGTAAGTGCGGTTGATCCGAAATCAAAAGATCCAGAAGACTTTATTTAGTATCGGTTTTGGAGATCCGTTGACAAAAAAGCAACTTGTGCGAATCCGTTGACAAATAAACAGCTTGTGCGCTAGTATTCACCGATTCTAGCCGAAATACAACGAAAAATTGCCAAAAAAGCAGCTTGTGCAGCTGGAAATGAGTGATTTAGTCCTCAAATCGTCGCACAAGCTGTTTTTTTGACTAAATATTGGCTCCAAAGCTGATTATTTAGGAAAAACCGTCGTACAAGCTGTTTTTTTGTCAAATGCTTCGAACAACATTGTCTGCTACAAATACCCCATCAACGCACAACCCTAGCGTTCCCTTTGTAGATTTCCCAAACTTGGGCTTCGCTCCGCGGAGTCGCGTAGTCGGTGGAGAGGGTTGTGGCTAGCGCGCCGCAAGCCCAGGCGAATTGTAAACAATTTTCGGCAGGCCATTCTTTTAGCAGTCCGTATAAAAGCCCACCGACAAAGCCATCACCGCCCCCAATGCGATCCAGAATTGGGATTGGGCGGGGTTTTTCGACGTACCAATAGGCATCTGCTCTGACCAGCGCACCCCAATGGTGGAGATTTGCGCTTTCTACTTCGCGAAGTGTTGTGGCAAAAACACTAACCTGAGGATAGACCAGCGCTGCTTTCTCTATCATGTCCATGTAGTTATCAATCTTATTTTGAATATCACTGCCGCCTGCAGCTGGGCCTTCCAGACCGAGGCAAAGTTGGTAGTCTTCTTCGTTGCCGATTAGGATGTCGGAGACTGCTGCGATTTCTTTGAAGATTTTTGTGAGTTCGGTTTCGCGGTTTTGCCAAAATGATGCACGATGATTGAGATCAAAGGAAATTCTTGTGCCATTCTCTTTGGCTGCATACGCGAGATCAAGACAGCACTTCCCAGTTTCGGGACTAAGTGCAGCAATCAAGCCTGAGATGTGGAGAATGCGACAGGCATCTTCCTCGAACAGTCGAACAAGATCGAAGTCTACGCTTGTCATCGTTCGCCCGACTTCACCGGCGCGGTCGTTGTACACCATCGGTGCGCGGAGCCCATAACCACTATCGGCAAAATTAATCTGGTGCCTAGCTCCCCACGGTCCATCCTGCACCACATCGATACCTTCGTAAGCGATGTTTCGTCGGCGCAACTCTGCTTTAATAAAGTCGGCCATGGGGCTATCTGCCACGAACTTCGTTAGGACTTTTGTGGATAAACCGAGGCTGGCGCTAATGTTCAGCACATTGCTTTCCGCGCTTGTGGATTCTAACTCAAAAATTCTAGAGCTGTGTAATGGCTGACGATTTACGGGAGTCATGCGCAAACCCATGCTGCTTAGGCTCATGAGGTCGATTTTTGCTTTTTCCAGGAATCTCATCTGCACTACCTCCGTCAAAGGGCCCATCTAGAGCATTTTCACACACACCGGTGAACCAACACTAATCTCGTCTACTTTTGTCAACAAACCTGTTTCAGCTGCAATGCTATAAGAAATAATTTGGTCAGATTCTTGATTCGAACAGACTAAGTACTCGCCTGCTTCATCGATCAAAAAGCTACGCGGTACTTTTCCAACAAAGTATAAATCCACCAAAGACAATTGGCCATTTTCCTGATCCACTTCATAAATTGCAAGGCTGTCGTGACCACGATTTGATGCATATAAAAACTTCCCATTCGGACTAAGTTGTATGTCTGCGCAGGTGTTCCCTTCAGCATCCGCTTCTTCAGGCAAAGTCGAAATCGTTTGCTTACCGGTCAATTTCCCATTCGTGGAATCGTAGGTCAACACATTTATACTGTGATTGAGCTCGTTCAACAAATAGAGAAACTGTCCACTTTCCGAAAACACACAATGCCTTGGACCCGATCCAGGCTCTGCGTGGAACGTAGAAGACGGTATTTCCACAAGCAGCTCAGCCGCCCCCGGGTCAAAGCGATAGCAAACCAAACGGTCGGTCCCAAGATCCGCCGCATACACATATTGACCATCTTGCGAAAAAGTCAGCGAATGCACATAGGGCGCATCTTGTCGATCCGGATTGATGCTCTTTCCGTGATGCTGAATATGCTGAACGACTGCACCCAGTCCACCATTTTCGTCCAAAGCATAAACGCTCAAATTGCCACCAGAATAATTGCTAATCAGCACAAAATTTCCGTCTGGGCTTGTGACGATGTGGCAGGGATTCGCGCCTTGGGAAGGTTTTTGGTTGATGAGGGGGAGCGGGGTTTTGCCAATAGTATTAATGGCAAAACCACTCACCGCCCCACTATTCTCCCCTTCAAAGTCCCCCGTCTCATTCACCGCATAAAGGTGCTTGCCGTCTTTCCCAAAACTCAAGAAAGATGGGCTGTCAGACTTCGCAAGGAGCGCGGCCTCTGTCAAGTTGCCCGTGTCGGTATCCAAGGTCGTCTTGTAGATGCCTTCCCCACGACTGGGCTGCATCGCGCCATTGGCTTGCATCAGGGCTTTTGTGTATGTTCCGATGTATATGTCTTTTTTTGCCATGTGCATCTCGCCTTTCTTGCAGTAAATGCGGTTGTCGATTTTAGTCGTTTGCTTTGAAAATCAATTCTTGGACTAATTTTCTGGGATTGGGTTCTTCCATTTTTTGTAAGGCTTCTGGTAGCGTTTCTTTATCGCCGTACCATCCGACCGCTACACAAGCGATGACGCTATAGTTTTCAGGAATATTGTACAATGCGCGTGCTTTGTTCGGATCAAAGCCAGCCATTCCGTGCGTAATCATGCCGCGGTGTTGGGCTTCGATGGAGAGCATGCCCCAAGCTGTGCCAGCATCAAACTGGTGCCAACGGTTTTCACTCCCATTATGGGAAAAGTTTTTGTCACTTAATATTATCAGCAAAGCTGATGCATTCACACACCAACTTTGGTTTTTTGGAGTAAGAATAGTTAGGAATTCTTTTCTCTCTTCTTCTGTTCGTGCCACGATGAAACGCCAAGGTTGTTCATTAAAACAGGAAGGTGCAAAACTCGCCGCCTCCAGCAAACCTAACAATGTTTCCTCATCTAATTCTCTGCCATCAAAGGCTCTAGGAGACCAGCGCTCCTCAATTTCTTGCATCATTCCATAATGTGGTTTATGTCTCATATTGCTCCTCTTGTAATTCTATTTTAGGTTTCGTTTTCTAGTAATTTGGGTTTTAGACCCGAAAGCCTAAACGTTTATATTCGTTCAATATCATACCATTTTACTCTGTGGATGATGAGTCAATTCCAAGCCCAAAAATCAGCCTAAATTAGCAAATGTAAAATCCACATTAAATCAAAATTAATTTCATGCAAAAATTCCAAAAAACCGAATTGCGCGTTTTATGATGTGCCTGTGCACGGAAGACGTGGACAAAAATTCAAGACCATGAGGTCAACTTACTTAGGAGGATTTTTAAAATGGCTAGTCAAATCAGAATGACTCCGGACATGATGCGTCAGCGTGCCGGACAGTACAGAACAAAAGCAAACAATGTTAATGGTGTCATCAACAAAATGGACAACCTACTCAGCGCTTTACAAAGCGAATGGGAAGGCGCATCCAGCGAGTCTTATGCTGCTCGTTACGCTGAATTGAAACCAGGTTTTGTCAAAGCTGAGCAACTCATCAACGAAATCGCAGCAGCTCTTGATCAATCCGCTAACATTCTCGAAGAAACCGATGCAAACATTGCAAGCGGCTTCAGAGGTTAATTCTATCTCAAGATTTGTTTAGGAAAGCCCCTGGCTTTCCCCGATTGCTCGGGGGCTTCGACTAACCACTAGGAGTGCAATATGAGTGTTACTTATTACCAAAATCAAAAATCGAACGCACGCAATCAGATTAGTTCGAACAATAATGCAATCAGTTCGAAGAACAATAAAAAAGCACGACTAGAAAGTTTGCGCGGTGAATTTACCGCTTATAAGTCTGACGTTGAAAGCACAAAATCTACACGAAGCACCAATGCTGGTACTGCTGGAAGTGTCCCGGATGTGAAATCTGCAAAAGCTTACCAAAGTGGTATGCAAAGCTTCCTGAGCGGAAGCGAATACACTACAGCAATTTCTAATATTGAATCTGCTGTGACGACTATTAATGGCAAAATCACAGAACTTGAAAACGAAGTCCGAAACCTACAAAACAGTAATACTAATTTACAGAACAATATCAATTATTACGATAGACAAATTACGAATATTAATAACCAAAACAAATAGTTAATCTTAAAGATTAATCTTAATAATTGCGGTTATTCCCGATAGATAATCCAGAAAGGCGGAGCAAAGCATGGCTGATTCACTCGTTGTCGTAGATAGCTACTTAAGCGATATGTCGACTCACCTAAGCGCAAGCGGCAATTTTTCTGTGTCCCAATTCTGACTATCGCCCGTTCGCCGTGCAGGCTGTGTTCTTGGTAAAAGCGTGGGTTCTTCAGAATCAACTTATAGGGTAATGTGCTTTTACTGCTTTCATTGCTGTGCGGAATCTCCACTAATGCGCAGCATAAAATCGACAGGGTGGATGCTTAGCAGTTGAGCATAATCATCTTCGTTAAGCAAGGCCATCGATTCTTTGTTGCCCAATATCGCGACCCAAACATTGTTGAATTGAATATGGCGTTCAGCTTGACGGTAGCGGGCAATTACTAAAGCTTCACGATTTCCTTTTCTGGTCATGAGAAAATCTCGCGTAACGAGACCATGCCCAATCGCTTTAATCAAAGCAAGTTCCATCAATGCCGCAGACTCTTGAGGTAATTCTTTTGGCAAAACCAACCCAAGCAATCTTTCACCACCGGATATTGTGTTTAAAAGCAAGAATTCCGATGCGCAATATTTCATCCTGTCCTCCGCGTTAGTTCTTTGATTTTTTGCCCTACAGCAAACAAAGATTAGCAAGTAGTTATCACGGGATGATTATAAGAATCTTGTGTAAAAATACCGTTAAAACTTTTTGTGAGAAACTTAACTTTTATAGAGAACTTAGAATGTTCTTGCGCTTGTTTTTTTGAGTTAGTGCTTGGCTGTAGTCTTTTTGCCAATCAAAATGTTGGAGAGGATAAGGATAGACAATAAATTTACAGCGACACAAACGGTTCATTGCAGCGAGAAATGCCTGCGCATCATCATTGTTGAGAAATTCAAGCGTGTAAAAATCGCCATGTTTTGTGTAAATAATCAGGCGACTCCTATTCATCTCAGGATTTTCCAGCTGCTCATAGTTCGACCGCAACTCTGTGCTCTCAATGTCCGCATAGGGGAGCGCGACATCGCCCTTGAGGCGCCTCTTAATCAAAAGATAATTTTCGCTGAGAAGAAATTTAGGATAAGCAGGGTTGGCGGAAAAATTTTCACTACGCAAGGCTTTACGAATCTTGAAGATGCTCATTTTTCCTGAAAGATAATTGCTGGCAAAAAGACGATTCCTCCATAGATGCCGAGCTACACGAATAAATAGATAAAGCAATATAATGCTGAAAAATATCCACACAATAATATTAACTGGAAGGTTTTCCGATAGCGCTCCAGTATAAAAATTGTCCAAGTAACCCTTTTGAACGGCGAAAATTACCAGGGCAAGAAAACATAATATTATTAAGCTTAGGGACAAACGCAAAACGTCAAGTTTACCCAAATTTCGTGCTGCATTTCTGTTTAGCTCTAATGGCATAGCGCCGTCTGATGCTGGCGTTGCTTCTTGGAAGCCTTGTCCAAGCGAATAGGTTTTTAAGTCTTCGGGCGTCAACTTGTTTCGCACCCATTTATCTTTCATGCACTTATAGCCATACCAAGCGAAGGAATCAGCCTGTGCTCTTGTTCTAAAAGCCTCAGAATAACGCAACAAATAGTAGTTTTTTAGAAAGCGCGAAAATGTCATGTCAATAAATATTTGCGACATAAAAAGTACGGCAATGAATAAGACTGGAAGAAGCATGCCCCAGAAATCACTAAGCAAAAAAGAAAGTTTCACTCCTCGAATAAGCAAGCCAATTAGCACGAATCCTGAAAACCACAGTAAATACTTCATATAAACGCGGTCATATATTTTCGCCTTTTTTTGCCAATCTCCATCAAATATTTCGAATGTCCTCTTTAGTGTAGTAGACGCTGAAGAATAAATGCTTTTAAACATATCATAAATCAAAATTAGAGTAAGAATGGGAATGACTATCGTTCTAAAAAACGGAAATATGTTAGGCATAAATAGCATGGCGAATAGGTGTAAACTCAAAATAAACGGGAACATGATTAGTACTTGCATGAGGGAAAAATGAAAAATATATTTTACATGGTTTTTTCTTCGATACAGAAATGCAGTAATCCACGCATAAAAGAGTAAGATGACATAAATAAAAATGAAGGCGCTGTAAGCAATATCGATAAACTCAGACAATGTTCCATCGAGCGTAAAGGCGGCTATTTTTGTTGAACTCCTAGAGGCAATTTTTGCGAAGTAGTATGGCATTGCGATGCCAGATATTAGCATAAGAGACATCAGTATATTTTTTAAAATTATCCCACTTGTTGAAAGTCGTCCTTTAGCCCAGGGCGGCTCCCCTATTATTACTTCTCTTATTCTTAATGTTTCTAACGCTTCTTCTTCTGATAATGAAAACATTATGCCTCCTCAAATCTATTTATAGGCAGCCCATAAAAGCACGTTTAATCTGAATTTTTTTGGCTTGGGAATCTAACATAAGAATATTACCATGGCGATGTTAATTTTGTGTTAATCTGCATCTATCGCCTAGCTAAAGACTAGGTATATACCGCTATTTCATGGGCTTTAGTTACAAAAACTGAGAAAGAAATATCCATTAAACAGGTTTGTTTTGCCAAAAATATTGAAAAACAATTGCGAAATATTTGTTAATAGGTAAACTAAGCTAGGTTTAATTATTATGCAAAATTAAGATGAAATGAATATAGGAGATCAAATGAAACAGAAAATTGGACGTAAAGTTTACGATACAGAGAACGCAAAAGAAGTCGGCAAACAAAGCATCGGTTATTTCGGTGACAGCTATGGTTTTGAGGAAGTGCTGTACAGAAAAGACGACAAGGAATTTTTCCTTTTCTGCGTAGGCGGCGAAAATTCACAATATCCTAACGATATTATCGTGCCCATGAATGAAGCTGATACCAAAGAGTGGTTGGTGCGTGTGTGTGGGGCTGATTATGCTGAGCAGATTTTTGCTGAGGAGCCTAAGAAGGCTGTGGCAAAAGCTGCGCCTGCGAAGACTGCTGCTGCGAAGACTACGGCTGCGAAGAAGCCTGTCGCTAAAAAAGCTAGCACTGCAAGCAAAACAACAACCACCACCAAAACTGCAACAGCCAAAGCTACCGCTACCAAAACAGCCAGCGCTAAAACGACTGTCACAAAGGCTACACCTAAAACAGCTGCTGCCAAATCAACAACTGCCAAAAAGACCAGCACCAAGAAATAAGAATTGCTACTAATTAAACAACGATTTGAGAACCGGCCATTGCGTCGGTTTTCTTTTGTCCTGGAGCGAATGGACAGTTTTGACGCTCTCGGGGAGCTACGGCTACGAGAGCGAAATTTTTGACCAGCGAATGGACAGTTTTGACGCTCTCGGGGAGCTAGCGCTACGAGACCTCTCCCTA
>CAZNNL010000029.1:0-26632 GCA_964574395.1 uncultured Oscillospiraceae bacterium
GCCTCTTTCTTCCATGGCAAGCCCTATGACTCCGATGCACAACATCTAGCACATAGTTAAAAAACCCCGCTCAGCTCACGCCAAGCGGGGATTTTTCTTCAAATGCTAAGCCGGTTATTGACGCTTGTTTTTTCTTAGTACGTTTTCTGTAAACCACTAGCGTCGCTGCCAGGGCTAATAGCATGAAGGCTACAGCTACGCCTGTAGAATCTGCCAACTCACCGGTCCTTGGTACCGCTTTTTTAACGGTGGGCTTGGCAGTAGGTTTGACCGTTGCTTTTGTGCTTGTTGACTCGCTGGTCTGAGTATCACTAGTCATGATATAGACCGAGAAATCGCTTGCATTAAAACTGAGCGCAGTCTGGCTATTGATGAAAGCAACTGCTGTTCTGCTTCCTGCTACTTCTTCGTGGTAAAGAGCTAAGTTATTGGTATTCACCGTGATGAATGGTAGTGTAACCTTTAATTCTTTAACAGGTTGAATACGTTTCCCAGACTCCTTACATGTAAAGTAGATGTCGTATGCATCAGTTAGTTTGTCTTTTGTTTCGCGTTTTACCACGTCAACATGCAATTCTACAAGGCAGGCAAAAGCACCTTCAGGTATATCGACACTAACATTGGTCTTCGCATCCGTTAGCTTAGTTGCTGGCATCACACTTACTTGAAGTGCTGCCTCTTTGTCTGCTATCGTCTCTGCTTGCTGACGCATTGCCACAGTCGCTGCTTTTGGATCTGCCAATAAGGCCTCACCTTTTTTAATTGCATCTTCGAGTTGTGTAATTGTTTCGGCAGTCCACTTGCTCCCATCATTTAGCTTGTGTTTAGCATCGTCAATGGCCTTTTGGAGAGCAGCACGAGCTGCCAAATTCGCTGCTGCTTCATCGGTGGCTTTTTTCTGTGCTAAGGCTTGCTCAAGCTTGGCTTGCGCATTGTCCACCTCAAGCTGCGTGGCATTCGCATTTGCTGAGACTTCTTGGGCTTCTTGCAGAGCTTCTAGAACGGCCTTGTCTTCTGGACTATTTGTTTTCGGATCAATTTCTAAACTTTCTGCTTGTTTAATTAAATCTTCAAGTGCTTTTTTATTAGCTTGAGCAAGCAGTTCAACAGTTGCGGTTGTAACAGTCGTTGTCTTGCTATTTAACGCATCCGTCGTTGCTTTGGGTGAAGCAAGCAAGAGCTGCTTAGCGTCTGCAAGTTCTTTCTGAAGTACGTCTAGAGTCTTTGGCGTCCAGACGCCGGAAGCAATCTTAGTTTCTGCTTCAGCAATAGCTTCTTCCAGTCTAGCGCGTGCTTTATCGTTGGCGTCACCAGCGTCAGCAGCGAGTTTAGCGCGCATAGCAATGTCTAGTTTTGCTTTTGCATTGTCAACTTCTAGTTGCGTAGCATCTGGATTGTTAATGATATCCTCTGCTGCTTTAAGGGCTTCTACGACAGCTTTATCTTCAGGGTCTTGCGTAGCTGAATCAAGCTTCATGTCTTGCGCTTTAGTAACAGAAATTTGCAATTCTGTTTTGTCCGCTTGCGCCAAGAGTTCATTTGTTGCTGCAACAATTGCATACGCTTGGTCATTAAGTGCTGTCGTTTCAGCCGCAGAATCTGCTAATATTTTTTCACCAGCTTCGATTTGTGCCTGCAACGCATCTATGGTCTTAGGTGTCCAGTCTGTTCCATCTGCCAGTTTAGTCTTTGCATTGGCAATTGCTTCCTCAAGTCTTGCGCGTGCACTTGCATTAGCATCTGCAGCATCAATTTTGGCTTTGGTTTCGAGTGCTAAATTCAATTTGTCCTTCGCTGAATCTACCATAGCCTGCGTCGCATTAGGATTTGCAGTAACAGCATTGGCTTCTGCAAGGGCATCTACCACTGCTTTATCTTCGAGATCTTGTGTGGCTGAATCTATGCCCAACGCTTCAGCTGTTGCAATCGCTTCATTTAAAGCAGTTTTGTCAGCTTGTGCCACAAGTGCGTTGTCTTGGCTATTACATCTAGTGCTTTACTGTTCATTGCATCTGTTGCGGCTGTAGCATCGTTTAACAAGGCTTCGCCAGCGGCTATTTCAGCTTCTAAAGCTTCCAGTGTCTCAGGCGTCCAGGAAGTACCATCAGCAAGTTTTGCTTTCGCATCGACAAGCGCTTGGGTTAATGCTCTCCTAGCTTCTGCGTTGGCATCCGCAACATCCTTGGCAGTTATCGCCATGTCTAACTTCGCTTGAGCGGTGTCTACAGCCTCTTGGGTAGCATTTGCATTCTCACTGACTGCTTTTGCTTCTGCAAGGGCATCCGCAACTGCCTTATCGCTTGGGTTAGTGGTATCCAGATTGAGATTCTCGGCAGCGGTAATGGACGCATTCAAAGCAGCCTTGTCTGCTTGCGCAACGAGTGCGTTGGTTTTGCCCATAACTTCATTTGTCTTAGCATGAATCTCTGTGCTTGTCGCAGTCGTACCAGCGAGTAATTCCCTACCAGCAGAAATCTGTGCATTCAATGCTTCCACCGTTTCAGGTGTCCACGAAGTACCAACATTGAGTTTGGCTTCAGCGGCAGCAATAGCGTTTTTGAGTGCCTCCCGCGCTACTTTGTTCGCGTCTTCTGCATCAGCATCTTCTTTGGCCGCCATTGCCATATCAAGTTTCGCTTTAGCATTAGCCACTTCGGTTACTGTCGCATTGGCATTCTCAGACACTGCTTTAGCCTCCACTAAAGCATCCAAGACGGCTTTGTCTTCTGCATCAGCTGGGTCAAGAATCAAACTTTCGGCCTTAGCTATTGATGCATTCAACCCACTTTTATCTGCTTGTGCGACAAGAGCATTCGTTTTGGAGATCACATCGTAAGCCTTGTCATTATATGCTTGGGTCGTTGCTTCAGGATTCGTTAGTAAAGCTTCTCCGGCGGCAATTTCTGCTTTTAGAGCAGCTTCGCTTGCAGGTGTCCATGCAGTACCGTCAGCAAGTTTGTTTTTCGCTGCAGTAATGGCGTCTTCTAAAGCTGTTTTTGCACTTTGTTTCGCATCTCCCTCGTCTGCTGCTTTTTTTGCTTGCAGCGCTAGATCCAAGGCGGCATTCGCTGCATCTACCTCTGTTTGTGTCGCATTCAAATTTTCATTTACTAATTTTGCTTCAGCAAGCGCTTCAACAACGGCTTTGTCTTCAACATCAGTAGTTGTCGGATCAAGATTTAGATCCTCTGCCTTGCCAATATTTGTCAGTAAAGTGGTCTTATCTGCCTGTTTAACTAAGGCATTTGCTCGTGCCGTAACTGCACTTGCTTCAGTATTCAATTCCTCTGTTGTTGCTTGAGGTTCCTTGGCTAACAAGTCCTTCCCCTTGCTTATTTCAGTTTGTAGAGCAGCTACTGTCTCTGGCGTCCACACGCTGCCATTAGTTAGTTTGGCTTCCGCATCAGCAATCGCTTTTTCAAGTGTAGCCCTAGCCAAGGCATTGGCATCTGCAGCATCTGCCACTGCTTTCGCGGCCATGGCAGCATCGAGTTTTGCTTTAGCGTCATCTACTTGGGCTTGTGTTGCATTGGCATCGTCATAAACTTCACTTGCCTTGGTTAAGGCTGCCACAACTGCTGCATCTTCTAGGTCAGTGGTCTTCGGGTCAAGTCCAAGCGCATCAGCGGTATCGATAGATTCTTTCAGAGCGGTTTTCGCAGCCGCCACATCGGCAGCTGATTTTTCAGCTATGGCTGCGTTGAGGTCGGCCGTTGCTTGATCTACTTCAGCTTGTGTCGCTTTCGTGGGTGTCGTTTGTGCTAAGAGCGCTTTAAGAGCGGTTTCAGCATCTGCGACTTTCTTGTCTGCTTCTTTTTCTTGATCCAAATTAGCAGGAACACTATCTAAGGCCTTATCAGCAAGGGTTTTATCTATGCTTACGTTTGCGACTACCGCTTCGGAACTACCCATTCCTGCTTCAGTCGCGGTAATACTAATTGGTGTTCCGTCAGGCAATGTTGTTGGCAACTCCGCCTCAAAGGTTCCGTCATCTTTTGCCGTAACAGTCACAGGGTCCGTAACGCCCGGTATTACAACAGTAACTACTGCACCAGGCTCTGCCTTACCGCTCAGTGTGCTCTTTGCTTCAGTAGCTGGGCTTGCATCAGGATCGGCCGCAGAAGTCGTTACTACAATATTGCTCGGTTTGGTCGATGGTGTTAAGCCATCCAAAGCTGCTGCCGCATTGCTTAGTTTTGTTTTGGCAGCGTCTACCTCTGCTTGTGTTGGCAAAGGTTCTGTCTGCTTTAGCAAGGCTTTTGCTTCTGCAAGTGCAGCATCATAAGCTGCCTTGAGTTCATCACTTCCGTGAAGATATTTATCTGAAGCCTTCACAGTTGTCTCTTTGTTGATTTCTGCTTGTAGGGCAGCTTTTGCGGCGTCCAAAGCATCAGCAGCAGCTTTTGTAGCCAGCGCTTGATTGAGTAATTCAACCGCATCATCTATCTCTTGTTGGCTTGGTGTCGCCTCAGCTGTGAGTAGTGCTTCCAATGCCTTCTTCGCATTGACGACTGCATCATCTTCGGGATCTCCAATTTTTAAGTCGGTAGGTACTTGGGCTATGGCTGCATTAGCTTTAGAAGGATCAATTGTACTTGACTTCGTAACAACGTCAGATTCATGCTTATCCCCATCCTTAGCGCTTACACTCAGCACCGTCCCTTTAGGGATATCCGGTCCTAAATCCAAGCTATACGTTCCGTCATCTGCAGCCGTGGTGGTTTTCGTCTGCTCAGCGCCCTCGGCATCCGTATATTTTACTGTCACTGTAGCACCAGCAGCCGCGCTACCACTTACCACTGTTTTGCCAAGAACTGCTGGGGTTTCACCACTGGCAGCTGTTCCCGCAGTAGAGGTAACTTGTACGGTCGGCACAGTGCTCGTGTTTAGTTTATCTGCCATGGCGCGCAGCAAGATTTCCTCTGGACCTAATTTAGCCTTAGCCTCTGGCGACAATGCTTCAAAATCTGCCAGGGCAGCATCAACTGCGGCTTTATCCACTGCAGTGACGTCGTTGACTGTTTTCGCCAAAATAATGGCATGATCTTGTTTAAATTTGTCAGCATCAATTACGGCTTGTGCTTGCGCAATCTGTGCCTGCAAAGCAGCTTTGTTCGCTTCGTCAGTGACTTGATTTGTTGCTGCTTGAGCAGCAGCAATGCTGTCCGTCGTAGGATTAGCTAAAGCCGACTTAACCGCTTCAGCTGCATCAATAGTCCTCTGTAAATCCGGATGGGCTGCTATTTGCGTAGCGGTCAATTCCTCCACAGCAGAATTTGCTGCTGCAATTGTTGAATCATTGGAATTAAGCGCAGCCATTTTAACAGCATCAAGAGCTAAAACTAAGTCCGCGTCATCCTTTAATTTAGCAAGCATGGCATCCAATTGCGCTTTTTCTGCAGTAAGTTTATCTCTCACTTCTTTTGGTAGTTCATAATACGCAGTCAGTGCCGCTAAAATTGCTGTGCGATCGTCTTCTGTTACGGCCTCAGGCTCTTTACTCAAGATGTCCTTATGAGTTTCTTTCCAGGTATTGGCAGCTAAAGTATTTTTAGCATCAGCAAGCTGTGCCATTAAGGCTGCTTTGTTGTTTGCATTGCTTACTTCAGCGACTTTGGCTTCCGCTGCCGCAATACCATCTTCTGTTGGCGCTAGCACTTGTCCTTGCACCAACTCAGCTGCATCAATAGCTCTTTGTAAATCGGGATTACTTGTCACTTGTTCTGGTGTCAACGCAGTCACAGCTGCTTTTGCCGCTGTAATATTCGTTTCATTAGACTCCCGTGATGCCAAGGCCACCGCTTCTTCGGCTGTTTTTAAATTGATTTCTTCTTGTTGTCCAATAGCAAGAAGCATATCTTCTAAGAGTTTTTTCTCGACGGGAAGCAGCGCTTTCGCTTCTTCTGAAAGGCCATGTTTCCAGTACGCCTCTTTAATTGCGTCCAAGTCTGCTACGGTTACTGTTTCAGGGGTTTTGGCTAAAATAACTTTGCTTTTTTCTTTCCAAGCAGCCGCATCCAATTGTGCTTGAAGCGCTGTCTTGTTGGCAGCATTCTCTGTCGTAGTAACTTTATCAATTTCTGCCTGTGCCAAAGCAAGTTTTTCAGCTGTTGGTGCTGTTTTATAATCCAAAACTTTTTGCGCAGCAGCTGTTACACTTTTAAGCCCTACTTCTTCCTTCATACCACCAAGCAGAGCAATAGCTGCGTTGGCGGCTTGAATGTTCTCAGTCGTGGGGTTCTCTGCTGCAAGTTTAGTTTTAGCTATCGCATCAGCCAACTTGGCCTTATGCTCCTCAGTTACCATATAAATAACTTGAAAGATCGCTTGCTCTATATTATCTCCCGAAGCCGTTGCTGTACCTCCAGCAACTGTGTAGGGCGAATTTAATAATTCAAAACCCACTTCTTTCTTGGCAAAACCAAGCTTAGCCTTATCAAAAACAGCCCCGTTACTTGCCGAGTCAAGCGCATAGCCTACATATGCTTTCTTATCACTCACGCCAACTTCAGAGCCCAGCGCTACCGTTTTAACTACCGTATCCGCTATTATTTGTTCCGTACCGTCATCTAAAACATTCTCAATTTTTACATCCACCGTCTTGGGAACAACTTTTAAAATATAGTTATCCACAATCGCTCTGTCTGTTGCAGTTGCTCCGCTTTGAAACGGTTTGAGAAAGAGCGTCGCCGTTTGTTTATCCAAATCAACCGCACGAAAACTATGTGGTAATAAATAGTTTTGGCCAATCGCTTTAAGTACAGGTTCTTTGAGTGGTGTGTATGGAGTATTAGTCAATTCTGCAGTCGGCATGGTATAGGACTCAAACACATTCGCTAGCTTGGCAAAACGCACCTGCGTATCGCCATTCAAACCCATGCCTGTCACCGGCGCCATCAAAGCCGCTGGCACTTCTGTCGGCGTAGTTCTGTAAGTACCGTCATCATTCATCAACTGTTTATCGAAATTGTAGCCGACTTTATAGTTTTTCATGTTAATAAAGCCTACGTTAAGCGACTCCCATTTTTCCCAGTAATCACCACTGCCATAGATGCCAAAATAAACTTCCCTGCCGCCAAACATAGCCAAAGCTTCCGCCTCTGTGAAGTCTTTCGAATTACTATATACCGTGGCACCAGGTATATCCTTTTGATCGCCATTAAACCAGTATTGATAAGTCAAACGGTAGGAGCCATTCGCTAAGTTCTTCCATGTCACTCTAAAAGCTTGCGTAGTTGGCGCGCTTGTATAGCCCGGTTCATATCGAGATGAAGAACCGGTCAGCATAGCCTTATTTCCTCCAATAAAAGTAGTCGCCATATGCTCAACCGCATCGGCGTTGCCTGTTAGCTTAACAATCGCAATATGTCCATTAGTACCATACGAATCATAGGTTTGATCTAATTTGTTTCTATTGTCTTTAATAGGGTCGAACTCTACTGCGATAGCATTTTGTATCGCTCAGTTAACTCTACCTAAAGCATAGCTTTTTCCGTGTATACCCAAGTTTCCTGATTCGCCACCCATTACGTACTGACCTTCAGGATCATTATGGAAAACGAATGCTAAGCCTCTGTCTCCCACGGTGTTGCCATTTACCATTGAGAAGTCGCCTGAAAATTCGAAGTCATTGTCTAAAATATTAACTTTATTCTTGCTGACAATAGCTCCCATGTAGGTGTCCATCCAAGCAATACGTACGATATCTGTACCATCTGATGCATTGGCAGGTGTTCCAGCATAATAGTGCAACGGATTCTTTAAATTAGCTGTAGTATCTCCATAGGTTCTATAAATATAATCAAAGATTCCAGAAACACTGTTTTCTTCTGCATTGGGCAGCACAATTCCACTCAAAACTTCTCCTGCCGCAGCCACCTGTGGTGTGCCTAGCGGTAGCAAGCCTCCTACCACCATGCTGATTGCAAGTAAAAGGCTTAAAACACCTTTTCGCAAATGCCGTTTCTTTGAAACCACCTCTTGCCTCAAACGTAAACTCTCCATCACAATACCTTTCTTTAAATCTCATGCCCGCTAAACAGAACGCTAGCTAATAACTGCGCACAAATACTCTGCTTAAACTCAAAAAACAAAAAACACGGACACGACTTACATCTTATGTGCCCGAGTATAAACCTCTCTTGAAATTAGAAGCAATTAAATTATCGATAAGTCTACGTAATATATAAACGTTCAAAGCAACAGTGAACTATGGAAAGCGAACCCGCTCAAACGGGCAAATTGCTTATGAGATAGGAGCCTAGCCAAAAGCTAGCGATATTAGCGGCAATGGCATAAGCCGCTCGTCTTAGCGAACTGTGCTCTTTAATAACTACCATAAAGACGCTAAGTTCAATAATTAGAATCAAAAACTCGAGTAGGAAAATCCCAAAATACGCAGTTGCAACTGGCGTTGAACTTGTGGCAATGATGATATTTAATGCACCTTGCGTGATTAAATTTGTAAGTAGAAAAATCTTCCAACTGCGTTTTTCTCTGAAACCAAAAATATAAAAGAGGGCACCTTCAATTAGTAAGGTTAGCAAGACACGCAGCGTCACGAGTAGGATGGAGCGTAGTGGGGCGGTGCCGGGGGTGAGGGTTTGTTTTGCCAAACTTAAAGTAAAAATATTATTGTAGCGGCCTTTGGACAAATTAAATTTGGTCTCAAATGTTTCGTCTCCGCTACTAATAACCAACGTGTCGGAAACCAATTGAGCAATATCATGGTAATAAAAGACATAGTATGTTTCCCAAGCAACGCTCTTCTTTTGACCGGGATGTGTAAATGTATTTCCTTTGAGCTCTACCTTGATATCGTCTGGTGCATCATTCACAAGAATTATCAATGTGGGGGGCTCAGCCGCGTTAGCGTGTATGGGTCTTGGCAAAAGCACAAAAACCATCGCTATCACAAAAACCAAGAACATCATGTGTTTTGCAGGTTTTAGTCCGGAGAAATTTAATTCGGACATATACGCACCCCGTTTATCGATTATTTTTTTATAAGTATAACACGACTTTATGCGCCAACAATTTAACACTGGACTTGGTGTTTGGCACAAATTGCAAAAATGACGCTCCATCAAACTCCACCTTGATGCAGCGGATTTTTTGCTACGAAATGGGTGTTTGGAGGCCATAAAGTAGCAAATTCGACGCTCCATCAAAATTCCGCCTTGATACAGCGAATTTTTTGCTACTGGTGCTGGTGTCTGGGCGGATTTTTTGTTATTGATGCCGGTTTATCGGCGACAAAACGCCAAGCCAAAATCACATGGAAATTACGGTATAACCTTCGCTAACGAAAGGACGCATGCCTGCGTGCCCATTCATGTCGGATAAGAGCGGAAGCTCTAATTTTTCAATAGCTTCAAGTACGCCGAGCTGTACGGAGCAAGCTTTGCAAACGCCAGCAATCAGTCCCAATTCTAGGGCTTTCAAATAAAGCTTATTGCCTTTTTCTGCCAATTGTGGGGGCAGCGTGACGGACTCCCCTTCAAATACAATACGCACTTCATGACCCGCTTCATGCAGATCTAGTGCATTCATCAGGATGTGTAAAAAACACATCAATTGCCCGCGCATTGCATAAAATAAATACTTATTCATCGTTTCTCTCCTCATCCAGTTTCTGTGAATTTAAAGATTTTTTCTCTAGTAAGAGAATACGTTGTTTTCTGCGTCGGAGCAACTTTGCCCAGAGTGCCCGCGTGAATGGAAATCTATGTATGATTTTCGAAAGAAGTGGATGGCGACCAAGTGAAACATAATCCTGTCCGCGTGGTTTAAACCAAAGTGCATCACGCAAGCGACGATTGAAGCCACTGAGATTGCGACTAACCCACTGCCACAGCTCATATAGGAATGCCTTAAATCCAGGATTCTCTGCTGATTGTTGTATTTTTCTGGCAAAAACGAGGACCGCCACAGCACGCAAGACAAAGGATAAAAGCAAGACGACATGAAATGGCATAAGCACTTGCCCACTAACGAAAGGCAGCTTAGCTTTTTCTAACACAGGTGCCAATCTTTCCATCAGCTGACCGCCTAGAAGCATGCCAGGAACCGTGCCTAATAGGGCTTGAGCGAGGGTTTTGCCAACCAAATAATTTGGTCTTTTGTCGGATGGTGCAAGAAAGATACTCATGCTAAGGACGTTCATGTCTGTGGAAACAAAGAAAATCCCCGATAACATGTTCGCGAAAATAATGAGACCGCTCAAGGCTGGACTGATGAAAAGCCAGATAAACGGCAAGAACACCGAAACCGTCGCCGTCAGGAGCAGCATGTTGCGATAACCATAAAAGTCGGAGCCGCGGCCCATGCGCCGAATAAACAGCACAGTGCCTAGAGCCGTAACACCAGTGGTCAGCAAAGTCTGAACCCCTAAAGACAAGTTAAGGTAATTGTTCATGTGTACATTAAAGAAGGGCTGAGGTATAGCCACGGCAAAATACCACACCATAATGAATGCTAAAAATGTCCGATAGTTTTTATCTTTTACTGGCAAAGTGATGTCTTTGATAGAGGGGTTGTTGGACGGCTGCGCCTCCGAAACGTTTTCTTCAGGCGCATCTATCTTATCTTGGGTTTTAGGCTTTGTGGGCGTGTAGTGTACGCGTACAAAAAGTGAAATATCAATTATTCCGAAGATAGCTGCTAAAAGAAAATAGAAACTGTATTGCCAGTGGACTTTTGCCAAAGGTGAAGAAATAAACATCAGTGCCAGAACAAAAACCAATGAGCTAAAGGTGAACACCATTTGTCTGGTGCTGAGGTAGCGGCCACGGCATTGGTATGGGATGGCTAATCCTAACCAGGTGTTGAGCGTAATGTCAGAGGCCCATAAGCTCAGCGAACTGAGCGTGACAATGGCGACGGTAGTGAGTCTTCCGTGGGCTAAAGTCATGCGCCCGGTGCTGCTCAAGAAAGCAACAAGCGCTAATCCCACAAATGCAAAACGCACCAGCAAAGCGCTAACAATAAACATCTTTTTTAAGTTCGGCCGCTTACTCAAAAATAACGAAATTGGAATTTGTATGAGAACCGCCACTTGGGGGATGGACAGCACTATGCTCAGCAAACCATCACTCATCTGTAATTCATCTTTGTAGAATGCCGTGAGTATCGGGCTCGCCCCTGGGAAGCCTGTGATGACAGCATATAAAATGCCTATACTTGCGGCTATTGTAATGATGGACAAGTTTTTACGTGTTCTTTGGGGCATGAGGATGCCATACGCTGAAACGAGTTCATCATCTGCTAATTTAGGTTGTTTAAGTATGTGCATAAAGCGTGAAAAGGGGTTAAACAATGTATCTTTCCTCAAATGTGCATTTCGATCATTTGCTCTCCGGCTAGATAATCTACACTCTGCTGAACCGATGCTAGGATGGCTGCCTCTATGTCGTCTTCGCACAGTGCAAGTTCAACTTGATCTAGCGGGATGTATGCTTCTCGGCACATGACAGGCGCAAACTTGGGTAAGTCCAAACCACCTTCGCTGCCGTTTCTAATCTGTTTTGACTTAATAAAGTAGGTTCCCAAACGAAACCAAGCATCAGGAACAGTTACCACTATTCGCTTATCTAATCCCATGCCGCGATGCATTATACTAAGCAAAGCCTTCCATGTCATATTTGTAGAAGCTACCGGATAGGTTTTTCGCCCCTTATTGTGTACAAGAGCGTATGCCAAGGCATGTCCGACCTGTTTAGCCGTCAACATAGCCGTGCCACCTTTTGGAAAGAAACTAGCCAAAGGCATTTTCCGGAGCATCTCTACCAGGAATACCCAAACTGGTTTGCGTCCTTCTTGTGTGCCAAAGATATAAGGCAGTTCTAGTAACGCGATGTTTAGATCAGCATGCTTGTTGTTTAGACAAAGCTCCATTTGTTCCACTCTACTTTGAATGTAGGGGTGCACTTCTGCCATTTTATGCTCTGGCCAAATGCGATTGAGATAGGTGAAGTAAGAGCCGCAAATCACGTAATTCTTTAAGCCCACTTTTCGGCCTAATCGAAATATTCTTTCCAATGGTGCATTATTGCGGTTGCGGAATAAGTCAAGAATTGGCGGTGGCGCACTAATACGCTCATCTATCCCTGCGGCAAAAATAAGGCCATCATACGCAGCCAGTATGTTGCTAAACTCCGCATCATCAAGTTCATTTATATCTGCTTCGATTAGCTCTAAGCCTTTTGGGAGCTCTACTTTGTTTAAGCCATTTCCCAAGGCAAGCGAATGCACCTGATGACCTTCTGCAATCAAACAGGCTGCCGCTTCACTTCCTAATAGGCCTGTACCACCAATAATTAATACTTTCATACTATAAGGATACGCTTTTTCACCCACATTTGTTGGAAAGATAGCTACTAATAGCTATACCACTTGTGCCGTATACATTGTAGCATTAGTTACGCACGTCTAACCATGCGTTATTTACGCATTGAAAGTCCATTTTATATAGGAGGCACAAGTATGAAAAAGACTACCATGAAGCTGAAACTTTTAAGCACAAGTCTTGTTATAGCCATGCTCTTCGGCCAGACAGCATTCGTCAATGCTAACAACACGCAACAGAGTCAACAAGCATTAGCTCAGAGAGTATTCAAAGCAGCGAGAGTACGACAACTCCAGAACCATTGGCACTTGGGCTTTCATTGGGAGAACAACAGGATGTAACGACATCTCTGCAAGAAGAAACCCTTCCAACTGAACCCATCACGGAATCAACAACTATCCCTGAAACAAGTCCAACAACGACAGCAGCGGATGCAACAGAGCCGCTTGCAACAACTGTGGCACCAGTGATTTCTAGTCCTACGACTGAACCAACACAGGCTACAGAAACAAGCCCAACAAGCGCAGCAACAACAATAGAAGAACCAACTAAAGAAACTTCAAGTACAACGACCATTGATAAGGCAGCAGAAGAAAAAATAGCAAAAGATGCAGAAGCCAAAAAATTAGCTGACGAAGTCCAAGCGAAAAAACTAGCTGACGAAGAAGCTGCCAAACTTGCAGAAGCACAACTTTATGAGTTCGTACCGATGGGAGTTATGCCTGCGAATGGCTACCCAGTCGATCAGAACTCTTTAATTTTATCTACACAATTTAATGGCACCTCAATCAACGGCCAATCTACCTTTGATTCCGTTGGTCAGTTATGGACATTCGGCGGTTTTGTATATATCTCAGTTTTGACAAACATGGGAACAGACACTCTATACATTGGCCCTAACAATAATATCATCCAGGTCGGCAGAGATGAATTGGCTGCTTTAGCACCACTGCTCATCGACCATGATAACAATCCAGCGACTGCTCCACTTGTCTATCCTGTTGGTGGAACGAGCGGGTCTGTCAAAAAAGAACACTGGTCCATTTTTAGATACTCACTTTCTGACTTTTTAGGCATTATGCAGCAAAGCACATCGAATGCATTCTTGCTGACATTAGTTGTAGGTCAAGGACACTGGGTTCGTGGTGTTGTGACCATCACTTTACCAACTGTCACGGCAAATTTAAGAAAAACATGGCAAGGTGGTCCGATGACTCCCGTCACCATTAACCTTTATAGAAAAATCGAAGGCGGGCCAGAATATCTCTACGATACTGTTACACTCAGTGCAACGAACGGTACCGCAACAAAAACGTGGACCAATCTCGCCTACACTAACACGGCAGGTCAGGTTTGGATTTATCGCATTGACGAGGCAGACCCCGGTCAAGGCTACGATGTGCAAGCCACATACGCCTATGACTCCGCGAAACACACCTATACTTTTACACTCGTAAACGTCTACAATCTCACGCCTAAAGACTTTGTTATTAATGGCAAAAAAACCATAGACACGAGGCCCATCGCGAGTGGCGAGACTTTCACCATGCAGCTTTACCGCTCTGATGCCAATGGCACACAAGGTGCACTCTGGTCAGAAACGACAACCAATGCCGACGGATCATTCAACTTCCCTGCAATCACTTTTGAAGTGGCAGGTACCTACTATGGTCTAATTAAAGAAGTAGCCGGCACCAACCCTGGAATGACTTACGATACGGAAGGTAAACTCGTACAAATAAACGTTACAGACAATCAAGACGGAACGCTAAGCATTACGATGAATCCGGCAGCAGGTCCTGTCATAGAGAACAAGTATGCTGCAGAACCAACATCCGTAACATTACATTTCAAGAAAAATCTGAGCGGAAAATCTTTGAAAGATGGTGAGTTTAGCTTCTCTCTTTATCGCGCCACTGATGTAAGCGGAACTATCACTGGAGACGCATTGCAAACAACGACCAATAGTGAAGACGGCACAGTCTCCTTCACCCTTAATTATGAGGATGGAGAAGAAGGCTTATACTACTATACTATCAAAGAAAACATCCCTACTCCTCCATTGGGTGGCGTCACATACAGTAATCAAATTCTAGTCTATCCTGTTTATGTTTATGATGATAATTTAGGACAGCTACAAAGCTATGTCATCGATCCGCAGGATCCTACTTTCTATAATGAATATCATGCAAAAGAAGTGGACGTATCAATAAAGGCTAAGAAAAATCTTCTTGGACGTACACTGAAAGCTGGTGAATTTAGTTTCCAACTCCTTGATGAAGCAGGTACTGTGATTCGTACAGCAACAAACGCGGCGAATGGCGACATCGTATTCATGCCCGCTTTAACCTTCACTGATAAGAATTTAAACTCTGGTAGTAATGTCGATACTTACACCTTCAGAGTCAAAGAAGTCGTGCCAACTCCCCCATTAGGTGGTGTGACATATGATACGGCGGAAAAAACCTTAACGGTTAGAATAACAGACAACGGTACAGGCCAACTTATTGGAGAAATTATCGGCGATGCTATCTTCAACAACAGCTACACCACGGCACCGCTAGCTGTCGATTTACCTGTCACTAAAACCCTACAAGGCAGAACAGGCACTAACGTAACAGATATATTCTCTTTTACACTCAATGATGCCAATCAATATGATGTGAGTTTTACAGGCAACGACACCAAGACATTTAATTACAAACTCAACTTTACGCACGCAGATTTGGCTGGTCAAAGCAGTAAGACCTTTGATTACACAATCAAGGAACTTGTACCTACGCCAGCAATACCAGGCATCGTGTACGACGCTAATTTAAGCCGTGTCGTGCGTGTAACAGTTACAGACAACGGTGACGGTACACTGAGTGCAATCGCGAGCGAGATGCCAAGCTTCACCAACCGTTATACTGTTCAAGCGAATAGCTGGACACCTATTGCGCATAAACAACTGACTGGACTTAAAGCTTTAGCCGCTAACGACTTCCATTTCGAAGTGCTTGAAAACGGTCAAGTGGTCAGCCGCGGTGCAAATGATGCCAATGGAAATATCAAGTTCAGCCCGATTCCCTACGAAGCCAAAGATCTTGGTACACATAAATATATAGTCCGAGAAGTAAAAGCAGCTCTAGCAGGAATCACCTATGACGAGAAAACATACGAAGTCAAGGTTGTGGTGAGCGACAAGGGAGATGGAACGATGCTGATCGAGGCTAGCTATCCAGCTAACGGGATCACCTTCGTGAACCAGTTCAAACCGATTGCTGCCTTGCATGACCCTCCAGTTGAGAAAAAAGTAGAAGGTGCGAATGCACCCGCAGACGCCGTCTTCAGTTTCAAGATGATCGCAATCACTCCAAACGCACCTATGCCAGTAGGAGCCGTAAACGGCGAGATGACCCGCTCCATCACTGGTGCAGGCAGCTTCGAATTTGGTGAAATGCAGTTTGTAGCACCTGGCACTTACGTATATGAATTACGTGAGCTCCCGACTGAAGCGAAAAACTTCATAACGGATGTAACACTCTACACGATTACCATAGTTATTACGTCAGAAAACGGCATACTCCACAAACAAGTTACTTACACCACGAATAACGGAACATCACCTGTGAACGCTATCGTCTTCACGAACAAGTACGAAGCTCCACCGGAACCAACACCTACCACTAAACCGACAAGCAAACCAAGTCCTATCCCTAGAACTGGTGAGCAAACGCAAAACATCATCCTCTACGTACTTGGATTAGTCGCTGCAGCATTTGTCCTCATCTTCTGGAAAAGAAAAAGAAGCACAAAATAGTTAAAGCACGCAATGCCAAATAAACAGCATAGCTAAGCATTAATGAAGAGCTGGGTCACCCAAAGTGATTCCAGCTCTTTTTCAATTCAACGATTGGATTTAACAACAAAACTCAGTTCAAGAGAGCCAGTAGTTTGCTACGTCTGTCGATAGATAGTTTTTTATAGATGCTTTGCATATGATTTTTAACAGTCCATTCTGAAATCACAAGTTTTTCTGCTATCTCTCTGTTGCGTAATCCACGGGCTGCCAGTCTGGCAATTTCTTCTTCACGTGGTGAAAGATCGTTTGGTAATTTACCTTGCGCCAATACATCTGCCACTTCATCGTTTTGCTTATCCACTTCACTGATGAGCGCTTCAATTTTAATGATAAAATCCGGATAGCGCGCTCTAAGCTTAACTTCTTTAAGTAGCGGTACAATACCTACACGATAGTGCAGTAAAGTTGCAAATAACTCATCTTCTTCAGCCAAAGATAAGGCTTCATCTAGTTTCGCTACAGCCAACCCTCTGTCACCTAAGCTGTTATACGAGAGGCACATGACAATGTTAATAAAATAGCGAACAGCTGCATTAGTAAAGACACCCTTCTCTTTGTCAATCGCTTCCATCATGCCCAATACACGTGTGACTTCACCATGCATAAAATTGTCAATTCCACTCACAAATGCTAGAGGCAAAGTAGCTACACCACGCCGATGCATCTTGTTCCCAACGATTTTATTCCAGCCGGGTGTTTCGGTAATACGCCCCAACATCGCCAGGAGTATACTGCGCACGGATTCTAAGAGTACTTGATAGGTCATGCTTCCACTACCATAAGAAAAGGCAGATGCATTCGTTTCCAGATACTCTATCGCTTTTTCTAGTGCGAGCATATCCATTTTTGAGATGGCTATACGCCCAAGTAACAAGGCAACACCAAAAGACAAAGCAACGTTCTTACTTTCCTCGGCGATATAGGATGCTTCATATGCTAGGATTTCGGCTTTTTGAAACTGACAACGCATTGCCGCAAGCTCGCCACGATAGAGGACGTCTGCCCCTCTTCCATGTCCATCCGTTAATTTTGAATATAGCTTAAGCATATCCGAAAGTTTGGAAGCGATGGCATCCCCCTGTCCAGCGTCTGTGTAAAATAATATCCACAGGGAAGACATACCGAACATATAGGGCATAGTTGGGGTAAAAATTTGTGAAGGAGCCTCGAAATAGAAAGCTGCTGTTTGGTAGACTTCAATCATTTTATCTAGATTTGGCAAATGATTAAAGGCAGATATCAAATACCATTCACCTTTTAGCTGCACATCGTTTTGTTTCCAAATAATCTCTTTCGCCTCATCCAATGTCTGATTGAAAGCTTCGGTATTTAGTGCATTAAAAAGGTAATAGGCTAATTTGAGGAGAGACAAAGGATATTTTTCTTTCAATGCTTTGGGACAAAGTGTAACTATTTCTAGAGCGATGTCGGCAAAGTCTTTACCTGCTATGGTTTGATATTCTAGTAGTTTAAGTGGGGCTTTTAAAATAGCCTCATAATCGTTGATGGCGTAGTAACATTCTAAAGCTTCGTAAGGTCTGTTTTGGGCCTCGTAAAGGGCACCGCTTTTGCCATATAAATCATTGCGATAAAGCTCCGGATATGTCAAAAGCTTACTTTTCAAAAAGCCTGACAAGATTGGGTGAGGATAGAAACGAACAAGCCTCTTATCAAATTGCATTAAGGGGGTACGCAGAAGGGACGTTTTAAGTTTGGCGTTTTCTTCAACGCTGTCTAGCAATTCGCCGAGGCGTTGTAGGGTAAGGCTATCAAAGATGGCAAAAGGAAGCAGAAAATGACGCTCCTTCTCATCAAGTTTGAGCCAGAAAACATCATCCAATAGATCAAACAAATCCACATCGTGTATGATTTCGCCGCTTTCACCAATTTTACGTAAATACAATGCAACGGCCACAACCCAGCCTTCGGTTTTGGAAAAAATAGTTTGTGCGTCTTGATTAGACAGCTGTAGCCCTTCACTAGCATAGTATTCCTTGATTTCATCCGGCCTTAGCTGTAGATCCTCACTCGTAATGAGGTTGATATTTGGATTGTACTGTAGCGCGGGGATTTGTGAACTTAAATCAAGTGAAATGAGTATTACATGTAGATTGGAACAAGAGATTTCGGTAAAGGCTTTTATAATTGCCAGCGCTAGTTCGCGTTGTAGATATTGCAAGTTATCTATTACTAAATAGGTTGGCTGCGTTGTTTCTAGATTTTGAATAAGCTCAACAATCTTGGCCTCGTTGCTACGGTTAGGGTAAGCAATACGTTCTAGAGCAGCGCCGTGTTTGGGGTCAATTTTACTAAGCTCGCGACAAAGCCTTCTGTAGCTGACGACAGCAGATTCATCGACCAGAATAGAGTAAAAAATTTGTGAAGGAGAAACGTGGACTAAGGTGTCTTGGACAGCGCTGGTTTTGCCATAACCTGATGGCGCCTCAATAATGCTGAGGGGTGTACTCAGTAACAAGTCCAGCTTTTTTGGAGTCTGGAGGAATAATAACGTTTGATGATTTTCATTCAGACCCTCACTACGTTAAGTATCCTGCCCTTTCGCGATAATCATTTTCATTCCGGGAACAGCGATAACAGCTATTGCTAAGTTTAACAGTAAAGCGATCAATATTAAAATGCTACTGATAGCAATCGGTGCCTCTGTGCCAATTACGAAACCTATAATTACTATACCGATGATTGTCGGCATTAGAAAAACGGACACAATGGCCATCATTAAAAGTGCATACAGACCTTTGCTTGGATTGCCAGCAATCCCGTAAGTTAAGAGATGCGCCGCCGTCGAGACCAGGTAGCTTGAAAGCAAAAGCAGAAATAATAGTATGGCCATAATAAGAGGCAGACGGCTAACGATCACCAAGAGCAAGTAGCCAGGTAAAATATCTAGACTCAAAAACATCAAACCAGCAAGTTGACCATAGAAAACACGCTCAAAAGCGCTGATGGGATAAAGGAGATAATAAGGATTCGTCAATTCGAATGCAAAGGGATTGATGCTTGAAATAGTGAAACGCATAAAAACAAAGAGTGCTGCATAAATTACCGGCAAATAATTTGGTCGAAACATCCCTAAGCCTAGGCTCAGATAGCTCAGAAGCACTGCGGTCAGTAGATATGAAAGAAAAGCCCAACCAAGAAAAAACTTGCGTTGTCTACGTTTTTCTAGAACATGCTTGTAGAAAAAGGTGTTGGCTCCTAGTCCCCCGCCTAAACCCATAAAGCTAACGTTTCGGGGTTTTTTACGTTTAACGTAATCTTGTAAGTTGATATTGTTGTTCGTTTTCGCAATGTCTTGTTGTATGGCAAAAACCTGCACATCCTCATAGAAATCGACTGGTCTGCCATAGACAAATACAAAAGTCAGCGGAATGGAAAGGATAAAAAGTAGAAGGCAAATCCAATGTTCAATCTGCATGCCAAGCATCAGGCCTTCTATAACGACACCTACCCATCCTGCAATAGGAAAATATCTAAGCCAGGGCATGGCTAATAAACGATTCATCGTATCTGCTAGACCGTTGCCTGCACGATAGGCCAGCACAATAGACAGGAGAACGAGCCCGAGTGCGAGGGAGGAATAGAGTGTGGCAGCCGTTTTGCCAAAGGTATAGCAATCAGAAATGATGTAAGTAAAAACTCTTATCAGGGCGTAGGAGAAGGCTATAAGAATCCAGGCGACAAAAATAACAAGCACCTGTCCGCCGCGTAAACCGAAGTTCATAAAATTGCCAAACTGAAAGAGGAGAAATACAGAACTAAAAATGCCGGTTAAAAGTTGATTGCTTAAGCCGTAGATGAGCAAAGATTGAGGTCTAAAAGGAGCGGCGAACAGTACGTGCGCATCTGCTTCGGTAAAAATGCGGTTTACTCCTTTCCTTCCACTCCTGACAGCGACAAAAGTAAACACAAAAGAGAGGACCATGATTCCAGCCACCACTTGCCCGGGCCCAGCCCCAGTGATGTTTTCGGACCGACCACTAAACGGACTAAACACAAAAAATATCACCATAAATATTAGCATTACGCCATAAAGCACGATAAGTGCTAGCTTCGCTGGTGTTTTTATAGCTCTAATAATGGCGTTCTTCCACTGCTTTAGTTTTAAGAATATGAGTGCATTCATACTCCAAACCCTCCTGCACTGGGATCGACTCCTGTTTGAATAGCCGTTGTTTGTACACCTTCTGTCACTTGGAAAAAATAATCTTCAAGTTTCAGGCCCTTTTCGTCTAGGATCGCGCGGTTTTCGCCTGCAATAATAAAGCCATCTTTCATGACAAAAGCATAGTTCCACAGTTCGTCGACGCTATCTAGAATATGTGTTGAGATAAAGATGGATCGACCAGCTACGGCAAGCTCACTGAAAACTTGTTTCACTTCTTTAATGGCGCGCGGGTCCAAACCAACCAAAGGTTCATCGAACAAAATGAACTGAGGCTCATGCAAAAGAGCCATGCAAATGGATGTTTTTTGCTGCATGCCTTTGGAAAGTTCGCTGCCCAATTTTTTGGCCTTGTCTTCTAGCTCGAAACGTTGCAAGAGCCGTGCGGCCTTCGCTTCCCAATCTTGCAATTTATATATGCGTGCAATAAGTTCCAAATGTTCATTTACTGTTAGCAAAGGATAGAGTTGAGGGATTTCTGGCACATAACCGAGTTTTGCTCTCCCCTCGACCGTTTTGTTATTGACACCGTCAATCAGGATTTCACCTTCATAGCGCAGCAGTCCCATAATGCTTTTAAGTAGTGTGCTTTTGCCAGCGCCATTGGGGCCCACTAGCAAAGTTACACTTCGCGCAGGAACAGTTAAGCTAATATTCTTGTTCGCTACCACAGAGCCATAGCGTTTGGTCAAATTTCTTATTTCTAACATAGGACCTCCAAATATGTGGTTTTTTGTGTGCTTAGTTTATTCTCTTGACGAAATAGGTGCTGCCAACTTCAATTTTGCTTAGCCAAGACCGTTCAACTAAGGCGTTAATTTTTTGATCAAGTTCCTCTCTCGAAGCGAGATCAAAGGCTTGGAAAAGTTCTTCGCGCGCCAACTTCGGAGTTTTTATCAGCAAATATTCTAATTCATCTTCGTCCCAAGGCGCGTCCACAGGTCTTAGGTCGCCATCCGTCAGATGCGTGATAGCTTTGGCAAAATCACTAAACATATTGAAACCCGTAAGTCTGCCTTCCCTAGCCCGGTCCGTCTTAATATAAAAAGTCGGAAACACAGCTACTCCCTGCGACTGGGTCAACATCAAATCAGCCTGTAATTTACGGTCTGCCGTACCATCGTCTAATGCCTTGGTGAAAACTTCAATATCAAGCCCCACTTCTTTAGCAAGTTCAACTTGTACGCCGCGTTCACTTGTGCGTAGTGCCTCAGCCAGGGTTGCTTCACGTATGCGCCTCAAATACTTGTTCGCTAATTCAGGGTTTGACACTTGGGCTGCTTTAAATGCCAGACCCTGTGGAAAACTCGTCTGCGATTCCGGATCATCCGTGAATAGACCAAATCCTTTCGACTGCACCGGCATATGGTGCAAACTTACACCTTCTTCCCAGTGTTGCAGTAAAAGTTCATTCGCAAGTTCAGGCGTAAAATCATCGATTTTCCGACCCGTTTCATTTAGATCATCAAGTTTCCGTACCAGACCACCATAGACATAACGAAATTCTACTTCGTCCGGGTAGCGTGTCTCTAAAGCTCTATATGCTGGCTCAGTCGCCCAACACCAACTACACAGTACATCTGTATAGCTTGTAATAATAATTTTTTTCATCTCTCTACTCCTTATGCATGCGTCAATTTCCTAGTAGGAGGATTCGTATCCTATACACAATTTTAGCATGCCTTGCCACTAAGTAATCTGCTAAGATGATTCTAAATTCAGGAGGTGTTTTGCCATGGAAAAGCAGGATTATTTTAAGTACATCGATCATACGAATCTCAAACAGGATGCGCCTTGGTCCGCGATTGATAAACTTTGTAAAGAGGCTCTGGAGTACGGCTGCGCCAGTGTATGTATTCAGCCCAACTACGTGGAAAGAGTGCGTCAAGCGTACCCTGAGCTAAAAATTGCGACAGTGATTGGTTTCCCTAACGGTTATAACATTACCCCTGTCAAAGTACTAGAAAGCGAGTTGGCTTTAGCTCACGGGGCAGATGAGCTTGATATGGTTATTAATATTACGGATGTGAAAAATGGGGATTTTGATAAGGTCGCCGCAGAAATTCGGGCGATTCGTAATTGTTCCAGCAAGCCTTTTATTCTGAAAGTCATCGTTGAGACCTGCTTTCTTAGCCAAGAGGAAAAAATCAAGCTCTGCGCAATTGTTACGGAGGAAAGGGCGGATTATATTAAAACATCTACCGGCTTTGGTGGCGGAGGAGCAACATTAGAGGATATTGCGCTTTTTCGTGAACATATCGGCCCTAAGGTTAAGATGAAAGCTTCCGGTGGGGTGCGTACCTTCACTGACATTCAGGCCTATGTAGAGGCAGGCTGCTTGCGCATCGGTGCTAGTTCAGCTGTAGAACAACTCAAATAACAGAGTGTTTAGAATCCTAGGTAGGATTATAAGATTGAAGCGCGCACTATAAACAACAAAATACTATTATTATTACCCAACAATGCTTGATGCTATCCCCTATCGATGCGTCTATACTGTAATTGTGTCATTAAAGCTGTATTTGTATAAAAACTATTATTTTGTGCAAATGCAAACAAGTGCAGTGAGGAGTCGATTATGAACGAGAAGCACATTCAAGCTGGTTATGCGTATGCACAAGAAGTTTTCGCTGCCAATGGAATAGACACGGAAAAAGCAATGGAGAAAGCTAATCAGATTCCCTTGTCGCTCAATTGCTGGCAAGGCGATGATGTCATTGGTTTTGATGGTTCTAAAAGTCTTTCCGGTGGTATTGCCACGACAGGTAATTATCCTGGTCGTGCACGAAACATCGCGGAACTTAAGCAAGATATTGAGCAAGCTTTCACTTACATTCCCGGCGTGAAAAAACTAAACCTCCATGCCAGCTATGCTGATAAAACGGACCCCTCTAAAGATCGTGATGCGTACACGATCGAGGACTTTCAAACTTGGGTCGATTGGGCTAAGAAAATGGACGTTGGTTTGGACTTCAATCCGACGTATTTTGCGCATCCTCAAATGGACGGAAACTTTTCACTTTCATCGCTTAATGCTGATACGCGTAAGTTTTGGGTGGAGCATGGCAAAAGGTGCCTCGAAATCGCGCAAGGTTTTGCCAAACAATTAGGAAAACCTTCTGTTGTGAATTTTTGGATGCCCGACGGCTACAAAGATTATCCTGCCAACACGAGCGAACATCGTCGTTTAATGACAGCCTCCTTAGACGAAATTTTTTCTATTGACTATGACAAGGAGCAAGTCCTTCCAGCCATAGAAAGTAAACTTTTCGGAATTGGAGCCGAGAGTTATACAGTTTGTAGCCATGAGTACTCCCTCAGTTATGCTCTGACGCGCAACCTGCTCTATTGCCTAGACGCCGGACATTTTCACCCTACCGAAGTCATCAGTGCGAAAATTACGGCAGTTTTAGAATTCTTAGATAAAGCACTCCTACACGTCAGCCGCCCGGTCCGCTGGGATAGTGACCACGTGGTTACTTTGGATGATGAATTGCAACGCATCATGGATGAAATCGTTTTTAACGGCCTTGAGGAGCGTGTTTTCATTGGCACGGATTTCTTTGACGCCTCTATCAATCGCATTGCTGCTTGGGCCATTGGACTACGCAATACCAGAAAAGCACTCCTGATTTCTACTTTGGCTCCTGCTGAAGCGATTAGAAAAGCGGAAGCAGACGGTGATTTCACACTTCGCCTTGCTCTGCAAGAAGAAAGAAAATCCTTGCCCTTCAGTGCCGTCTGGGATTACTACTGTTTAAAAGAGAATATTCCACAAGGTCAAGAATGGATAAGAGACATGCAAAAGTATGAGAAAGAAGTTTTAGGTGCACGCGCATGACCAGTGGAGCTAAACCGTTTTTCGAGACGCATAAAGTGCTTTTGGAAGACTATGTAAAACTATCGTCTACCATTGGCGCACGTGTTGACTACGTGCAAGGCGGTGGTGGCAACACGTCCGTCAAGCTCGATGAACAGTTAATGGCCATAAAAGCTTCGGGCTATAAATTGTCAGATATTGAAGTGGATAAAGCATATGCCGTGATGGACCTGAAGGCTTTACAAGATTTCTATTTACGTCACCAGTCTAGTGATTTTGAGGATGTCGAAAAAGAGGGTTCTGCACTTGCCAAAGCAGCTACGCTTTCCATCGACGGTTTAAAAGGCTTAAGACCTTCTGTTGAAGCAGGCTTTCACGCGATCCTCGACCGCTTTGTGGCACACAGTCACAGCGTCTATGCTAACTTAGCATGTTGTACGACTACATCTGCTGAAGTCTTGACTACAACCCTAGACAAGGCAGCTTACGCTTGGGGAATTGTTGAATATACGGATCCCGGTGCTAAGCTTGCTTTTGCCATTAAAAATGAACGTGAACGTGTTAAAGAACTGCGTGGTTTTTATCCGCAAGTAATCTTTATGCAAAACCACGGTTTAATTATAACTTCCGATGCTGTAGACGATTGTTTAAGCATACACGAAGACGTGAATAAACGCTTGGCTGCCTACTTTGGCTACAGTCCTACAGCTTTCCCAGAAATAAATACAGTGCAAGCGGATGATGGAAGTATTTTATCCGCAACGCCTTATTTGCAAGAACGCCTACGGAGTGGAGCTTACGATTCGCATTTTTTTGAAGAAACCCTGCTCTATCCCGATCAGCAAGTTTTCCTCACGGACGTCTTACATTTTTCCGATGAGCCTATGGATGGTAAAGCGAACATTCGAGAAGATGGCCAAATTATCTACCGCCTCCCGCAACCTAAAGCCCAAGTCATCGAAGAAACGCTAAGCGCAGTAATTTTCATTGTCGAAACCATCACTGCCAAAGGACTACAACTGTCGCTCATGGGTGACGAGGCGCGTGACTTTATCGGCAATTGGGAATCGGAGAAGTATCGTCAACAGATTTCCGAAGGCAAAGTTTAGGGATTTGTGGACCCTTGGAAATTGGGGACCCCTTGGAGTTGTAAGAGGGCCCCTTGGGAATTGAAATGGGGACCCCTGGAATTGTCAAAAAATCAACTTGTACGACAGTTCCGGGAGACGAGACCCCTAAAATTGTCAAAAAATCAATTTGTGCGACAATTTTGGGCTCTTTAGGCTCGAGATTTGCATATATGCGAAGTACAAGCTACTTTTTTGTCGAAAATTGCGCTCAAAAGTAAACTTTCGGCGTACAAGCTGTTTTTTTGCCAATAGAATCGTACAAGCTGCTTTTTTAGCGTAACCTACTTAATAATATTTACGTAGCCATAATCTTTTTTCGAGCCGCTGAGCCACACTTTGCGGTATGCCAGTGGCGTCATGCCCTCTCGGCTCTTAAAGAGATTGATAAAATGCGTGACATTGTTCATTCCTATTTCGTAAGTTATCTGGGTGATGGTCAGCTCGGAGTCGCGCAGCAACTGTTTGGCATTTGTCAGGCGTGTATTAATTAAAAACTCGTTGACAGTTGTACGCGTATTCGCCTTAAACTTATGTGCCAAATAAAACTTACTGATGCCATGGCGGTGAGCAAGTATGTCGAGAGACAAGTTTTCTTTATAGTTGTCTTCTATGTCTTTTATCACATCTTCTATATCTTTGGGCATGGTCAAGCTGGGCTGATCTACCGCTAACTGGTATAGCATGCATTCCGTCAACAATGAGTCAATCAGATGTGAACTCATCACATCGTAACCAAGCAACTTCTTTTGATTAAGTGCAAGCACGCGGCGCATGGTGCTCTCAACTTGAAATTGATTGAGCACATTGAATACTTGATAGCCAGAACGCATCAGTTCCTTAAAGTAAAATTTGGCCTGATTACCCCAGAAATGTATCCAAATAAAGTCCCAAGTATTCCCTTTTTCAGTAAAGTAGCGGTGGTTAATGGTACAATCTAAGAGAAAGAGTTGTCCTGGTAGAATTGTAAATTTCTTATTGCAATACTCCAGCTGACCCTCACCTTGTAAGGTATAAATAAATTGATAAGATTTTAAGTTTGTTCGTTCTGTGTAATAAGGATAAAAGGTTTTAAAATCCCCTACCTCTTGAATAAAATATGGCAAGGACTTGCTTAAGTTGGTAGGAGAAACGAACAGACGTATCGAGTCCTCTGTCCAGTCAAAAGATAGTTTTTCAAATAATTTCTTCTTGGCCATGCTGTTCACCTCACTTTTGAGCTAAAGGAAAGCAAGATACTGTTATTATTCAACAAGGGTAATGGATGCATTCATTTTTTGTCAAGTTTACACTTAATTATATGGCAAAACAC
>CAZNNL010000030.1:0-24100 GCA_964574395.1 uncultured Oscillospiraceae bacterium
GCGTGTAGCGGACTTTCACCGCCTAGTAATTGCCCATGTCGGGCGTACGTAAAAATTAGCCAAGATTTATCTCGACTAACAATTTAGAGATTGACAGAAATTAAGTGTATGTTAAAATCTAAAACGTTGTCGGGGTGTAGCTCAGGTGGCTAGAGCGCGTGCTTGGGGTGCACGAGGTCGCAAGTTCAAGTCCTGTCACTCCGACCAATAGCCTTGTAATCGATTGATTGCAAGGCTATATTTTTTCATTAAATGCATGTTCATAGCTTACGAATAACCCTACGCAAGCAATGTAGTGCGCAATTATCTGAATGTTAATGGTTAAATATGTATTAATTCGTATTCATATTACTTGACGATTCGACTTAAGTTAGATAACTTGATTCTATTAGCTTACAAAAATAGAGGAGGACTCCCTATGGAAAATTCAGAAAACTATAAACCAAAATTTGATCCCGAGACAGGTTTGCCTTTGACGGATGCCGTTTCTGATGAAATCAAAAGCGTTACTCAATCCATTTCCGACGAAGTCGCTGCTGCAGGACAACCTATACATCCAGAACCACCTTTCACAGCAGTTAGCAGTCAATCGATTTCGGAAGAAGTTGCGCAAGCTGGCCAACCCGTCCATCCGGACCCGCCTTTTACTGCAGTCAGCTCTGATGTGACTGAAGCTACAAGCGCTTATCAAACGACTGGTTCAAGCGAAGCTCCGTTTACGGCTGCTCAAACTGAGTCTACCTATCAAAGCCCAGCACAAGGGTCTTCTTATCAAGCAGGTGGACAAGCGCCTTATCAAGCCCAATCCAACCCTTATCAGAGCCCAACAGGACAGGCTCCCTACCAGGCTGCTCCTACACAAGCCCCACGTACTTCAGGCATTCAATACAGCAACCAACCCAGCGGATCACCTTACGGTGTACAAGGGGGTGGAAACCTAGCACCAACCAATACACTTGCCATCGTATCTTTGGTGACTGGTATTGTCAGTGTACTTTTTATCTTCCTATCCGGCAGTGTCATACTGGGTGTGCTTGGCGTGTTAATTGGAATCGCTGCGATTGTCACGGGCACCATGGCTATGAAACAAATCAAAGTTACGCCTGCATCTTCCAGCAGTAAAGGCATGGCCCTTGCTGGTATTATCTGTGGCGCTATTGGTCTAGTTCTCAGCCTCATTATTACCATCGCTTGTGCTGCTTGTTATGCCTCTATCGGCGGCTTAACCAAAGACGCTTTCAATAACTTAGATAAATTCAGTTATTAAGGCTTAACAGTGTCAGAAACCAATAATAAATAGTCAGAAGGGCTCGCTCCTCATGGGGCGAGCCTTTTGGAGTCAAAATGCATCCTTTTATCAATTTCTTTAATATTACTATCCCAAGCTATGGTCTATTAATGGTCGTTGGCTTGATGACCGGCATGCTTATTTTCTACTTATGCGCACGAAGCAAAGGAATTGACGGCTTAGACTCCTTTATCTTGGCATCGTACTCTCTCATAGCAGGCTTAGCTGGCGCCAAACTACTTTCCATCTTGACCTCCTTAGGGCAACTGCTATCTTTATGGCAAGCAGGATACAAAGAAGCATTCTGGTACTTTCTTATAAATGGTGGCATGGTCTTTTACGGAGGCGTAATCACGGGATTTGTCACATTTGTATTGGTGGCAAAACACCACCACATTAACCTACTAACCGCCATGGACAGCGCAGCACCCGCACTTGCCTTCGGACACTTCTTTGGTCGCCTAGGCTGTTTTTCAGTTGGCTGTTGTTATGGTATCCCGCACGACCACTTAGGCATTAGCTTTGAGCACTCACCAATTGCCCCAAACGACATTCCTTTGCTGCCGGTTCAGTTATACGAGGCTGGTTTTAACTTATTCTTGAGTCTGGTTCTGCTGCTTGTTTTTATCAAGGGAAGAAGAGGCTTAAGTTCTGCTGTTTATCTCCTTGCCTATGGCGTGTGGCGATTTGTCATTGAATTTTGGAGAGGAGACAGCTATCGAGGTTTCCTCTTGGGCTTGTCTACCTCACAATGGATCAGTATTGGCATGATTATCATTGGACTCGTCATACTTTTTAAGAGCAAAAAACCAGGCACTAGTTTGGCGCGGACAAAATAGTCGACTTACGTAAATCAATCCTCACGGGAGTCGTTATTTTTGTCCAAAACCACCCTTTCGGCAGTTACTTTTGGACAAAATAGTTGACTTACGTAAATCTGCCCTTACGGGAGTCGCATTATTTGTCCAGCGCATCTCTCAATTCGGAAAACTAAACAAAACTTTCAAGAGCTGTCAAGATAAACGCTTGACAGACGAAGAGTAAACCGTTATTATCCCCTTTATGGCTGAGAAGGATCATCTAGAATTTACTGTTGAAGCAAGTCGCTTGTTCGATTTCTATGGCGTTTTGTTATCAAGTAAACAGAACGAAGCTTTGAATTATTACTACAACGAAGACCTTTCTCTCGCTGAAATAGCTGGCCTCATGCAAGTTAGTCGGCAGGCCGTGCATGAACAAATACGATATGGAACAAAAGCACTTCAGGCATATGAGGAGAAGCTAAAACTCATTGAACGCTTTACTGCTCTGAACAATGCAATTGAGGTTTTAGAAGACAAGATTGATACGGAAAATGCAGATATAAGTGCAATTTTAGAAGATATCAAAGCAATGATTTAGACACTGTGTAAAAGCAACACATATAACGGAAAAGGATATTATGGCACTTTTCGAAAGTTTATCAGAAAAACTGCAAAATATAACAGCGAAAATGCGTGGAAAATCACGTGTCACGGAAGCTGACATAAAGGCGATGATGCGTGAGATTCGACTTGCGCTTTTAGAAGCGGATGTCAATTTCCAAGTGGTCAAAGATTTAACTACCAGCATTTCTGAGAAGTGTAAGGGAACCGAGGTACTTGAGTCTCTCACACCAGGCCAACAAGTAGTAAAAATTGTTAACGAGTCATTGACAGAAATTTTAAGTGTCGGTGACAGTAAATTACAGGTTAGCCCTTCAGGTTTTACCGTCATTATGCTCTTAGGTTTGCAAGGATCTGGTAAAACGACTACTGCCGCCAAACTGGCTAAGCTATTAAAGAAAAAAGGTAAAAAGCCAATGCTGACGTCTGTTGACACGCACAGACCCGCTGCAGCTCTGCAGCTTGAGGTTTTGGCAAAATCAATTGATGTCCCTGTCTTTATTCAGCCACAAGAAAAAGATGCCGTGGTTATCGCAGAAGCAGCGGTTGCGCGTGCTCGTTACATGCTTTGTGACACGCTTATAGTTGATACAGCTGGTCGCATGACCGTTGACCGAGAACTCATGCAAGAGTTAAAAGCCATTAACCGTGTAGTTAACCCTACGGAAAGCCTACTTATAGTTGACGCAATGATTGGTCAAGAAGCAGTTAATATTGCTCTAGAATTTGATCAATCTATTGGTCTAAACGGTTTCATCATGACAAAGTTGGATGGTGACGCACGTGGTGGTGCTGCTCTATCCATAGCGCAAGTAACGAAAAAACCTATTAAATTTATTGCTGTTGGTGAAAAAGTCGACGCATTTGAAGAATATTTCCCCGATCGCATGGCTTCAAGAATTCTCGGTATGGGCGACGTCCTTAGCTTAATAGAAAAAGCAACGGCACATATTGACGAAAAGCAAGCCATGAAGACGCTGGATAACTTGCAGAAAAACAAGTTCAGTCTACAAGACATGCTTGAACAATTTGAACAAGTTAAAAAAATGGGTTCACTTAAAGACATCATGGGCATGATTCCTGGCATGAATAAGAAAGCGATGGATCAAGTAAATCCTGATGACAATATCATCGATCGCAATCAAGCCATCATCCGATCCATGACCATGAAAGAACGCCTCAATCCCAATGTACTTAATGCTTCACGCAGAAAGCGCATAGCTAGTGGTTCGGGCACAACTGTACAAGACGTCAATCGACTAATTAAGCAATATGAAGAGTCATTAAAACTCTTCAAACGTTTCGGAGGCCTTAAGGGTAAAAAGGGCATGGGTGCGCTTGGGCGCATGGGTAAAGGCGGAGGTTTTCCGTTCTAAACAGCTCTAACCTTGGTAATATAAAATATTTTTTGGAGGAATAATAATGGTAAAAATCAGATTAAAAAGAGTGGGTGCTAAGAAAGCTCCTTTCTATCGTATTGTAGTGGCAGATCAAAGATTTCCACGTGACGGCAGAAACCTAGCAGAAATTGGCACATACAATCCTTTAACTGACCCTGCAGAAATTAACATTGATGCAGAACAAGCTAAAAAATGGCTTGGTAATGGGGCACAACCCACTGATACCGTCCGTGCTTTACTCAAAAAGTCGGGGGTTATTTAATAATGAACGAAGAGACCAATCGCATGCGTGATCTATTACTGACACTGCTACGTCCACTGGTCAATAATCCCGATGATATTCAAATCAATCCAATCGAACGCGGCAACTCGGTTACCCTTGAAGTCCGTGTTAATAAAGATGATATGGGAAAAATAATTGGCAAAGGCGGTCGTAGGGCAGAAGCTTTGCGTACTATCCTAAAGGCTCAAGCTGCGCGCCTTAACAAGCGTGTGTCGCTAGATATTTTAGACTAAACATGTCAAACACTGATTTCTTACATGTTGCAGTGATTATTGGAGCGCACGGAGTAAAAGGTGAACTTAAAGCACTTGTACTTTCCGAGCATCCTGATCGCTTACAAGAGCTCTCCGAACTGTCACTTCTGACAGCCGGAGGACTTTTTGTGAGGCGCGTGAAAATATCCGCCCGAAAAGCACACGGCCACGATATTGTTAAAATAGACGACTTAGACGATCGTGATGAAGCACAAGCGTTGAAAGGCTGTTACTTATCCGTGACGCGTGAAGAAGCCGCACCTTTACCCGAAGGACGCTTCTATATACGGGACTTGATAGGACTAAAAGTAGTCGACGAACAAAGAGGCGAAATTGGCTATCTGAGAGCAGTAAGCGATAACAACGCACAAGACATCTATGAAATTAAAAGACCAGAGTTAAAACCGCTCTTTTTAGCCGTAAGTAAGGAAACATTTATCAACGCAGACCTTGAAAAGAAAGAGATACATGTCAAACTTCCTGAAGGTCTCTGGGAAGTCTATGATTAGGAGTTATGATGCAGTTTACTGTCTTGACACTTTTTCCTGAGCAAGTGGAATCAAATATTCGTTTTAGTATCACCGGAAGAGCACTGGATAAAGGGCTCTTTAATTTTACTTGTCTGAACATTCGTAATTTCGCAGATAATCCTTATGGCAAAATCGATGACACCATCTATGGCGGCGGCAAAGGCATGCTCATGCAATGCCCCCCGATAAAAGCCGCTTGGGATGAAGCCCAAAAACTAAGCTCAGGCAAGGCGCGGACTATATATTTATCACCGAAAGGCGAGATGCTTTCCCAAGAACTTGCACACGAGTTAGCACAAGAAGAACATTTAATTTTTCTCTGTGGACACTACGAAGGCATAGATGCACGGGCACTTGACGCGCTAGACGCAGAAGAACTCTCAATTGGAGACTATGTTTTAACCGGAGGAGAATTGGCGGCTTCGGTGGTAATCGATGCTGTTGCTCGTCTTTTGCCAGGCGTACTGCCATCCGAGGAAGTATTCGAAGAAGAATCGCATAGCGCAGGAACGCTTGAATGTAGGCACTTTACAAAGCCCGCTGCTTGGGAAGGAAGAAATGTGCCAGATACCTTGCAGAGTGGTCATCATGAAAAAATTGCACAGTGGCGATTTTACGATGGTTTAGCAGAAACTTTACAGAAGCGGCCGGATATGTTTGATAAACTAAAGCTCGACGCAAAAACATACGAGAAACTTATCCAACATATGAAAGATGAATACCATGATGAATAGAAAAACAAATCGCTTTAGCAGCCCTATTTTGGCAAAACCATTCCACAATCGCGAAGCCAACTCTTGCCGTTATAAAGCTGTATTATTTGATTTAGACGGCACACTTGTTGATACAGTACCCCACATATGTGAATCTTATCAGCGCACCTATCGCTTATTTAATTTACCAGTCCTTGAAGATGCTGAAATCATGGCAGGTATAGGCCTACCATTAAGAGACTTTGTCGAAGACACTGTGCCTGCAAATTTGGTGGACGATTATATAAAAGCTTATCGTAGTTATAACCAAAACGAACCCAACAAAAAGACGGCTGTTTTCTGGCCTGTCAAAGACATACTTGAAAATCTTTTCAAGCTAGAGATTCCTATGGGAGTGGTCACCGCAAAAATGGCTTCTCCTGCTTGGCAAAACCTAAAAGACTTTAATTTAGATACATATTTTGAGTTATTAATCGGTCACGAAGATACCGACGCTCATAAGCCTGATCCGACACCTCTGTTTGTTGCCAGAGATAAGCTAGCCAAACTTAGTGGTCAATATTTTGAAATGCATGAGATTCTGTATGTTGGAGATTCTCAATTCGACATCGCTTGTGCGAATAATGCTGGTGCTGATGCTGCTCTAGTCCAGTGGACACGAATGCCACTCGAACCTATTGATCGAGCAGGGGAGTATTTTGTTTTGTACCACGCCGCAGATTTGCATTAATTGAAAAGCTGTTGTATCATCTACAAGTTATTACGGATGGTCCGCTGCCTTTGCGTGCAAGAACGTCCTTGAAAAGAGAGGAGGAACGCAAATGGATTTAGTCAAAGCTGTTGAGCAATCGCAATTGCGCGAAGATACAACGAAAGTGGAGATCGGCGATCAAGTTCGTGTGCACTTGAAAATTAAAGAAGGCAACCGCGAGCGTATTCAGGTTTTTGAAGGAACCGTTATCGCTAGAAAAGGCAGTGGCCTGAGCGAATCCTTTACCGTCAGACGTCTGTCTTATGGTGTCGGCGTGGAACGTACATTACCGCTCCATTCACCGAAAATCGATAAAATTGAAGTCATGAGAAAAGGTAAAGTCCGCAGAGCTAAGCTCTATTATCTACGTAAACGTGTGGGTAAAGCTGCTAAGGTTCGCGAGAAATTAGTCATTACCAAAAAAGACTAAGAGTAGAATATCTAAGATTCAGCCGTTTCTGATAAAGGAGCGGCTGTTTTCTATATTAGGAAGATTTTGCGAAGTTTTAGTCAAATTGTATGCGTTAAGCAGCGAATCTTTTCCTATATACTAGACTGTAAAGGTACATCGATTCAAGAAAGCATGAGGATTTTATGGATATAAATTGGTTTCCTGGTCATATGGCAAAAACTAAGCGCCTAATCGCTGAACAGTTGCCACTCGTCGACATGGTAATTGAAACTTGTGATGCCCGCATCCCGCAATCTTCACGCAATCCAGATTTGATAAAGCAGATTGCAGGGAAGACGCATATTTTGCTCATGACTAAACGCGATTTGGCAGACGAAAATAAAACTGCGCAATCCATTGCATACTTAAAATCTAAAGGCCAAGTTGTACTAGCACTCAATCTTATGCAGAGAGCGGGTTTAAAAGAACTCACACAAGTGATCAATCAACTCGGGCAAGACATTGTAGATAAAGCACGCAGTAAAGGACGTTTATCGCGCCCACTGCGGATTATGGTGGTTGGTATACCAAACAGTGGAAAGTCAACGTTAATCAACCAACTAGCGCAACGTAAAGCTGCCAAAGTTGAAGATCGACCTGGCGTCACGCGTTCACGTCAGTGGATTAAAACAGCTGATAACTTTGAGCTACTTGATATGCCTGGCATACTTTGGCCACAATTAGGTGAATGGAGTACAAAGCTCCACCTGGCCATGACGGGAGCGATTAAGGATGATATTTTAGACACTGTGCAACTCTCTTATCATGCTGCTAATTTGCTTATTGATTTGTATCCTGAGCTGATGCTTGATAGGTTTGGCAAAAACGGTAGCTATACGGATGAAGACGAAGAAGATGTTGACCCTCATGCATTATTTCTTAACGAAAACATGTCAGAGGATGGTCTATTGCTTCACTGGGCAAGGTATGAAGCTATGGCACGTAATCGAGCCTGTCTTCGCAAAGGGAATAAGATTGATGAGGATCGTTTTGCCAAGCTACTATTAACAGAATTCAGAACAGGAAAAATAGGTGCAATGAGTTTGGAGATCATTGAATAATGCAAGTTAAGGAAACGCTTGAAGCCCGCTTTATACGCATGAACGTAAGAGAAGAAGAGCTGAGAACAGGAGGCTATCTTCATATTGTCGGTGTAGACGAAGTGGGTCGTGGACCTTTGGCCGGGCCTGTTTGTGTGGCTGCGTGCATACTTGATCCAAAGCGCCCCATTCTAGGCTTGAATGATTCGAAGAAACTTAGTTTGAAAAAACGCTTAGTTTTACTTGATGAGATTAAAGAGGCTGCAATTACCTATTCAGTTAAACTCATTGCTCCACATTACATCGATACACACGGAATTAATGCAGCCATACGTTTGGCTACTGATGAGGCACTTTATAGTCTCAACCCACGTGCAGATTATGCACTTTTCGATTATGTAAGTTGGGATTTACCTATTGAGGGCGAAAAAATTGTGCAAGGGGATGCGCATTGTAATTGCATCGCGGCGGCTTCCATTTTGGCAAAAGTAACACGCGATCGATATATGCAGGAGCTAGATTTTAAGTATCCGGGTTATGGTTTTAGCACTAACGTGGGTTATGGTTCTAAAGCGCATCTTGATGCATTAATAAATCAGGGACCTTGTCCTGCGCATCGCCATAGCTTTATATCAAAAATTATAGCTAGACGAAAAGAAGCAAGCGAATGAAGGAAGCTACCAGGTCTGAACCGCACAAAATACTAGGTAGTGAGGCTGAGTCGTATTTTGCCAGTATTTTAAGGGAGAATGGTTTTTCGGTCTTGGCAAGAAATTACGCTGTTCATAGAGTGGGTGAAATTGATCTCATTGCTAACCGCGCACATACGCTTTTATGTATTGAAGTTAAAGCACGCACGATAAGGCAAATGTCTGATATTATAAATCGCCCTGCCGAGGAATCTGTGACAAGACTAAAGAAGCAACGCATACAACGTTGCATGATGGCGTATCTGTCCGAATATCTGCCGAATAGTTCCTACGAAATCATTTATCTTGTAGCGGTTTACTATGTTGATTGTTGCGGAAATTTGCTCCATGCTGATTTGCTTACTTGTGATTAGTCAATACTACTAGTATTTAGTGTTTTTTCAATCATTTTATAGCTATTGCACTGCTTGAAGTAAGGTTCTCGGGCGCATATAATTTTATGTAGTTTTTTGGAGGATGTAAGATGCAAAGTTATAACGAAATGAGTAAAGAAGACGCACAGCTCGAGTTAAATGCTCTTGAAAGTGCTTATGAAAAATATAAAAGCCTGAAACTAAAATTGGATATGACAAGAGGAAAACCTTGTCCTGCCCAGCTTGATATGGTTTGTGATATGGGTTTAGAGCGAGCCTATACTAAAGAGGAACTTTTCTCTGAAGATGGTACGGATAGTAGAAACTATGGCCAATTAATGGGTTTGATAGAGGCAAGAGAGATTTTTGCCGAGATACTTAAAATGCCGGTAGAAAACGTACTCGCTTTAGGTAATGCTAGTTTGAACCTAATGTATGATACTTTCGCACATGCTTTGTTATTTGCCATGCCTGGTCAAGCGAATGCATGGAGTGAACCTCAAAAAATCAAAGTGCTTTGTCCAGCCCCGGGCTATGATCGACATTTCGCAATCCCTGAGTCTTTTGGTTGTGAATTGATTTATGTCCCAATGACCGACGAAGGTCCTGACATGGACTTTGTTGAAAATCTTACACAAAATGACGACAGCATCAAAGCGATGTTTGTAGTCCCTGTCTATTCCAACCCTGAAGGCATTGTGTTCTCAGAGAAAACGCTGGAACGTATGGCTAAGATGAAAGCGGCACCTGATTTTCGTGTATTCTATGACAATGCCTATGTTGTACATAATCTTGACGCTAATGATAAAGCGCCTAAACATGACTTCTTTGGTATGTGCGTCGCCGCTGGCAATCCTGACCGTGTATTCGAATTCGCATCAACCTCCAAAATGACCTTTGCTGGTGCTGGTATCGCTGCGATGGCATGTTCTGAAGACAATATTAAATGGTTCTTGAATGGTATGAAATATCAAACCATTGGACCAGATAAAGTCAGACAATTGAGACAAGCTAATTTCTTCAAAGCCAATGGCGGGATAGAAGCGGTAATGGAAAAACATGCCGAAATCTTAGCTCCTAAGTTCGAGATTGTATTAGATAAACTTGCTGAAAACTTTAATGACAGTGAACTCGTCACATGGCATGCTCCTAAAGGTGGTTATTTTGTCAGCATTGATCTCTTACCAAACCAGGCCAAAGCCGTTGTAGCTGCAGCCAAGGACCTTGGGGTCGCCTTGACTCCCGCAGGCGCTACCTTCCCAAATGGGAATGATCCTTTGGATCGCAACATCCGCATCGCTCCATCTTTCCCGGAAACGGACGAACTGGCTCAAGCGATGGATGTGCTCTGCCTTTGTATTCGTATTTGTGCTTTAAGAGCTGTTTTGGCATAATTTAAGTGTTCTGATTTTATAAGCGCTGCGCCTTTAGAACGCAGCGTTTTTTTTCGAAAGGGATTTACGTATGTACGATCGATATGAAAGCCCTCTAAACAGTCGCTATGCATCTAAAGAAATGCAAGCCATTTTCTCTCCGGATAAAAAGTTTAGAACTTGGCGAAGGCTCTGGATAGCTCTGGCTGAAACAGAGCAAGAACTTGGCTTAAACATTAGTGATGAACAAATTGCCCAACTCAAATCCAAACAAGATGAGATTAATTACGATGTGGCACGTAAACAAGAGGCCTTGGTAAGGCACGATGTCATGGCACACGTGCATGCGTATGGAGAACAATGCCCTGACGCTAAAGGCATTATTCATCTTGGAGCAACATCCTGTTACGTTGGCGACAATACAGATTTGATCATTATGCGTGAAGCCTTAGCTTTACTCAGACCCAAATTGCTCTTAATTATTAAGGCATTAGCTGAATTCGCTGACGAATATAAGAATCTCCCGACATTGGGTTTTACGCATTTTCAGGCAGCCCAACCAGTTACTGTTGGCAAAAGAGCCTGTCTGTGGTTGCAAGACTTGCTTTTTGATTTAGAAGACTTAGATTACGTCGCGTCTGGTTTAAAATTCCTTGGCTCAAAAGGAACGACTGGAACGCAAGCCAGTTTCATGGACCTGTTTGACGGAGATGAAGTAAAGTGTCGCTTGCTTGATCAACGTATTGCAGAAAAGATGGGCTTCTCTGATGTCTACGCTATTTCCGGGCAAACCTATTCTAGAAAAGTAGACACAAGAGTATTACAGGTGCTCGTGGGTATAGCACAAAGTGCTCATAAATTCTCCAACGATATGCGCCTTTTACAACACCTGAAGGAAATGGAGGAACCCTTTGAAAAGAATCAAATCGGTTCTTCTGCCATGGCTTATAAACGCAATCCTATGCGTAGCGAGCGTATCGCTTCTTTAGCACGCTATGTGATGTCCGTTGTTGCTAATCCTGCGCAAACTGCTGCAACTCAATGGTTTGAGCGCACCTTAGACGATTCAGCCAACAAACGCATCTCCGTCCCTGAAGCTTTTTTAGCTACAGATGCCATTTTAGGCATATACGCTAATATCACGGAGGGCATGCTTGTGTATCCTGAAGTAATTAAAAAGCACTTGTTAGAAGAACTTCCATTCATGGCCACGGAAAACATCATGATGGAAGGGGTAAAAAAGGGCGGTGACAGGCAGGTCTTACACGAAAAGATACGCGAACACTCCATGGCCGCTGGCCGTGAAGTAAAAGTCTTTGGAAGACCTAATGATTTATTGGAAAGAATTGCTCAAGACCCTGATTTCCAGTTGAACTTAGCTGACATGGATACTTTGCTAGATCCTCAACGGTATGTAGGAAGAGCCCCCGGGCAAGTAGATGATTTTTTGAAAGAGATTGTCCACCCTCTGCTCAAGAGAGAAGAATTAAATATCGCCCAAAAGGGAGACAGTTTATCGGTTTAAGCAGAAAAAACAGCATGATTGTGGGACCTTAACCCATGATTTTGCCAAAATCTGCATAAAATCAATGAAAATATAAGAAAATGACGTTTCATTCTTTCAATAAAAGTGATAGAATCTCATAATAATGACGGATGTCTTGACATTGTTATGTATTTATTTGGGGGAGGTCAATTGAATGCGGCTTGATAAAAGAAGTAGCGTGCCGTTATACGCCCAACTGAAGGAACTCTTAAGTGAACGCATTGAGAGCGGAGAATATGCTCCTGGAGAAAAGATACCTACCGAGCTCGCACTTTGTGCTGAGTTAGAACTTTCCAGACCAACCGTGCGTCAAGCGATTGCTGAATTGGTCGCTGAGGGGCTTTTGGTCATCATGAAGGGGAAGGGCACTTACGTATCCTCTGAACCAGCTAGAGTTGTTTTGGACCACTTTAGTGGCTTTAGTTTCTCTTTTTTGGCGGGCAAGAGTATCGAAGAAAAGCAATTCTTGGATTACACCTTGGCTAAAAGACTACCTCCTGATGTTGCTTCTGCTTTTGGCAAAAGCGGCGCTCCAGAATGCTATGAAATCGCTTGGACTTACCAAGAAGATGCATCAGTATTTGCTTTCGCCGTATCTTACATCCCACATCAGATGTTCCCTGGCTTAGACGAATCTATTCGCCAAGGCAAAAGAATGATAGACATAACCGCTAACCGTTATGCCTATTTACCTCAGCGTGTGAATCACCGCATTTATGTGCGCCCGGCAGATGCCGAGGAGGCGAGAATACTTGATATCTCAAGAGGTGCACCAGTATTGGTTAGCCAAGCTGTTTTGCTTTCACGCAGTGGTGTACCCTGTGAAGTAAATACAACCGTTATGCGAGGCGAACGCGTCTTGCTGAATTTTTGAAGCTATCGGAAGATAATAATTTGTGGTGACCTAAGGGTCACTGCGAATAGGTGTAAATATGATTTACCTTGACCATGCGGCTTCCACATTTCCTTATGTGGAAGTCATTCGTTTGTTTAATGAGGCTTTTGCCAACAATTATGCGAACCCCTCTGCAGCCCACCGCTTAGGTATGAATGAAGAATTACGCATAAAAGAAGCTAAAAGAACATTAGCCGATTTGTTGTCATGCGAAGTGTCAGAATTAACCTTTACTTCTGGTGCTACAGAGTCGGCTAATGCGGCTATCAAGGGCTATCTTTTGGCGAATCGTCATAGCGGAACGCAAGTGCTGGTTTCTGCAGGTGAGCATCCGGCTGTGCGTATTACAGCGAAACATATTTGTGAAAAACTTGGTTTAGAACTAAAAATAATTCCTTTAACGCGAGCGGGAGTTGTTGATTTAGACGCCCTAGAAGGCATGCTTAATCCTCACGTAGCACTTGTCTGTGTGATGGCTATCAATAATGAGACTGGAGCGATAAACGACCTGTCCAAAATAGCACTACTGATTAAACAAAGAGCTGCGCAAGCAAAATTATGCGTAGATTATGTTCAGGCTTTGGCCAAACAAACGATCACGTTAAGACAGAGCGCTGTGGATTTAGGTATTTTTTCCGGACATAAAATTCATGCCCCTAAAGGTGTTGGATTGTTATACGTAAAAAAAGGAGTCAGAATTGAGCCTCTACTTCATGGAGGAGGACATCAACTTGGCATGCGTGCGGGAACTGAGAATAGTCAAATGGCAGAAGCTTTTACCTTGGCGACGCGTCTTGGGATTGAGCATATGCAAGAAAACACAAGTAATGTAATGCAGTTAAGGCAGACGTTTCTGGACGCCTTAGAGCCTTCTACTTACGTTGATAATTCGGCCAACACTTGTAGTCCATGGATACTAAACGTATCATTTCCCGGAGTGCGAGGGGAGACACTCTTACATGCTCTGGCAGATAAAGAAGTGTACATTTCGCAAGCCTCATCATGTCATTCTAAAGCACCTTACAGTGATGTTTTGCAAGCTATGCAACTGCCCGTAGAGTTAATGCAGTCGGCTGTGCGTATTAGTTTTGATGCCAGTCAATCCAATGATGAAATTAAAGAAGCCGCTCGGCTAATGAACGAAACTGTGAAACTATTAAAACGATAACGGAGAAAAATATTGAACGTAGAAAACATGTATCCCAGTCCCAGCCAAACAGTTCCTGCTAAAACACAGTTAGTTCTTGCACGACTTGGTGAAATTGCATTAAAAGGTTTGAACCGCCACCACTTTGAGCAACGATTATTTAACAATATGCGTCGCAGACTAGACAAAATTGGTCAATTTACCGTTTCGCAAAGCGATTCGCGTATTTGGATCAAACCACAAAACATTGAATCCGAAGCAAATTTAGATGGTGCATTGAAAATTGCTACATCAGTTTTCGGTTTAGTATCTGCCTCAATGGTTGTGCGCTATGATGCATTAGATTCTCTAGCAGAAATACTTGCTGCAGCCATTAATTATCTAGAACCAGTTCTGGATGATGGATTGCCCCGAAGCTTCAAAGTAGAAGCTAGAAGAGGGGATAAGCGCCTGCCCTATCACTCACCACAATTAGTAAAAGATGTTGGTGCCTGTCTCTTAGATACATTTCCACAATTACATGTGGATGTAAAGAATCCTGACTTCATTTTACATATGGAACTCCGTGATGGTCTCTATATTTATCACGATAAAGTAGCTGGTGTTAAAGGGCTGCCAATTGGTACATCTGGAAAATCCATGCTGCTCTTATCTGGCGGAATTGATAGTCCTGTGGCCGGTTATATGATGGCCTCACGTGGTACAGAGCTAGAAGCAGTATATTTTCATACCTATCCCTATACAAGTGATAGGGCTAAAGAGAAAGTGCTAGACCTAGGCAGAATTCTCTGCGATTACATTGGTCGTCTGCATGTGCATGTTGTCGATTTTACTGACATTCAACTCACGATAAATGAGCATTGCCCGCCTGAAATGCTGACCATCGTCATGCGCCGCATAATGATGCGCATTGCCGACCAATTAGCGACTAAAAAGCACTGCGTTTCCTTGATTACCGGAGAAAGTTTAGGGCAGGTTGCAAGTCAAACCAGTGAAGCGCTTGCCACAACAAATGCCGTGGTCTCGAAACCCGTCTTTAGACCTCTAATTGGTATAGATAAAGATGAAACGGTGGCACTCGCGCGTAAAATCGGTACTTTTGAAACCTCTATCTTGCCGTATGAGGATTGTTGTACCGTATTTGTGGCCAAGCATCCACGCACTAGGCCAAGCCTCAAACAAGCGGACGAAGCAGAAGCCAAGCTTGATATTCCAGCCTTAGTTGAAGAAGGGCTAAATAAAATAGAAACAATCGTTTTGCCATAGGAGCCTTATGATGAAAAAAACATATACTTTAAGTGAATTTGAAACCTTACAGACGACTTACTTTGAAAGTGAAAGTGCCATAGAGCAATACAATGCCATTCATGATCGCTTTGAAACGCAAGTACAAAATGCAATTAGGTTAAGGGACAGAGCACGTTCTGGCCTTACACAAGAGAAAATTTCCATTACACTTTATGACTGGATGCAAAAATATCTAGCACGCACCAAACGTTATGAAACTATTGAAGGGATAATGCTCGAAGGTCAAGAAGGATGTTTTATCGTTGACTTTATCGAACGCAGAATCAAATTTGAGTTGTCGAATGACTAAAAGAATGCCACAATTATTGACGTAATATGCATAAAGGAGTCTACTAAAATGTTATATCCACACATCAAACAAACCGACCCCGAGGCCTATGAGGCAATTTTAGATGAAATTCGTCGTCAAAAGGACAAGCTAGAGCTTATTGCGTCTGAAAATTTTGTCAGTGAAGCAGTACTCGAAGCGGCTGGAACACCACTCACAAACAAGTATGCTGAAGGTTATCCAGGTAGACGCTATTATGGCGGATGCGAGCATGTGGACATCGTTGAAAACCTGGCTATTACGCGTATTAAAGAGTTGTTTGGTGCAGAACACGCGAATGTTCAACCCCATTCCGGTGCGCAAGCAAACATGGCGGTATTTTTAGCTGTGCTTCAACCTGGCGACAAGATTCTTGGTATGGATCTGAACCATGGTGGACACCTTACACATGGCATGGCGAAAAACTTTTCCGGCTTGTACTTTGAAGCACATTCCTATCAGGTAAGCGAAAAAGATGCGCGTATTGATTATGACGCGTTGGCAAAAAAGGCCATGGAAGTGAAGCCCAAAATGATTATTGCCGGAGCAAGTGCCTATCCTAGAGCTATTGATTTTGCCAAGTTCCGTGAAGTTGCCGACGCTTGTGGTGCGTACCTCTTTGTAGATATGGCGCATATTGCTGGATTAGTTGCTACCGGACTTCATCAAAACCCCGTCCCATATGCTGATTTTGTAACAACGACAACACACAAAACACTGCGTGGTCCGCGTGGTGGCGTTATTTTGTGTAAAGAAGAGCATGCTAAAAAGATTGATTCGGCAGTTTTCCCCGGTACGCAAGGTGGCCCATTGATGCACATCATTGCTGCTAAAGCCGTTGCTTTTAAAGAAGCACTATCCCCAGAATTTAAGGCTTATCAAGAACAAATCGTCAAAAATGCCAAAGCATTAGCTGACGGTCTCACAAGACGCGAAGTGAAACTGGTTTCAGGTGGAACGGACAATCATTTGTTGCTTCTAGATTTGACTGATACTGGCGTGACTGGTAAAGAACTACAAAACCATCTTGACGAAGTAAACATCACAACGAATAAAAACAGTATTCCTTTCGATCAGGCTAAACCCTTCATCACGAGTGGCTTACGCGTTGGAACGCCTGCTGTTACGCAACGCGGACTGAAAGAAGAAGACATGGATGTAATCGCCGAATTGATTACCCTGGCATTGCGCGACTATGAGAATTCCGCGGATAGTATTCGTGAAGAAGTAGCACGCTTATGCGCTAAGTATCCTTTGTATCCTAATTTTGAGGTCTAAACAATGCGATGAAAAGCTTTAACACGGAAGCTAAATTCAATAATGAGACGTCATCCGAGCAGCCCTTGGCCTATCGTATGGCGCCTCGTCATTTAGATGAAGTTGTCGGTCAAGCAGATTTGCTTGCTCCGGGCAAGCTTTTTAGGCGCATGATTGAAGCAGACCGTCTGCGCTCGATTATTCTGTGGGGGCCGCCAGGGACCGGGAAAACCTCGCTGGCCCGCGTTATTGCGGCAAAGTCTGACATGAAATTCATTAAAATCAACGCGGTCACTTCAGGTGTGGCTGATCTAAAAGCCATCATTGCGGATGCCCAAAATTTACTTTTAACTCCACAAGGTCGTGTTTTGCTTTTCATTGATGAAATTCATCGTTTCAACAAAGCGCAGCAGGACTTGCTTTTGCCACAAGTAGAGGACGGAACTTTAGTGTTGATCGGTGCGACGACAGAAAATCCTTTCTTCGAAGTAAACAAAGCGCTCATCTCACGATCGACAGTATTTCAATTAGAATCGCTTAGTACCGCAGATGTTTTAACTTTGTTGGAAAGAGCGCGCGATGACAAAGAGCGTGGCTTGGGGCAGTTACCATTACGGTTCGAGGAAGCTTGCCTAGAAAGTCTGGCAGATTTAAGCAATGGCGATGCGAGGCAAGCGCTCAATGCCTTGGAACTGGCGGCTTTAACAACTCCTGCCGGCGAAGATGGTTTTATTGATATTAGTATCAAAACGATGGCTGAGTGTATCCAGAATCGCAGTCTTGCATTTGATGCTAAAGGCGATGCGCACTACGATAATATTTCTGCTTTTATTAAATCGATGCGTGGCTCTGACCCTGATGCAACCGTGTTTTATCTTGCCCGCGCGCTACATGGTGGCGAAGATATTGAGTTTTTAGCCAGGCGTATCGTGATAGCAGCAGCAGAAGACGTGGGTATGGCTAACCCGGTTGCTCTCCAAGTAGCCATGGCCTGTTACGATGCCGTACGTGTGCTGGGGATGCCTGAAGCACGCATTCCTCTATCCGAAGCAGCGATTATGGTTGCAACGTCTCCCAAGTCGAACTCGGCTTATGTCGCCATCGATAAGGCTCTGGAGGACGTGCGCAAACGTCGTACCGGTGAAATCCCCATGCATCTTCGTAACCCGGTCGCTGAGGGCTTGTCCAAGTTGGGCTACGGGGAGGGGTACAAATATCCACATGACTATCCTGGCAATATTGTTGCACAACAGTATCTGCCTGACGAGATTCTTGGCACCGTGTATTACGAACCTTCCGCTAATGGGTATGAAGGTAAAATCAAAACATGGCTCGATGAAAAGCGGACTTGAAGTCCATTATCTATGGAGCAAATGTTCTTACATCAATCAAAATTTATATAATGCGGTCTGCGGTTTTTGAAATAGTAACTGCGTTTTACTCCCAAAGCATATAGTTCCTTGGCACAATCATCGAATAAGTGCCCTAGCGTCCCGTTTTCGTGCGAGTCCGAAGAAATACTGATTAGTTCACCGCCCAAGTCAACGAAGCGCTGAATGATGCGTTTATCAACGAAACCAGGGTCAGGCAGTCCTTCATTTATTTTTTTGTAACGATAACGCGTGTTGATTTCGAGCGCGCGATCTCTAGCAATTAGCGCCTTTAATAGCGCATCGAATTCATCAGGGTAATCATCGTAGTACAAATCAAGATTGTCATACTTAGCATAGCGGATGACATAGTCGAAATGGCCTAAAACATCGTAATCTAGGGGAGATTCAGCCATTTCAATAAGGGTTTGCATCCAGCGTAGATAGGCGTTCTTTTTGCCTTGCTCATAAAAAGCCTGGCTGAAATAAATATCAATATCATCAATAAAATGAATTGAAGCGATAATTTGATCGAATGGCCAATCCGCAATTAACTTTTCATAAACTGGTACAAGATAATCGGTGTAACCAAGTTCCGCTCCTATTAATAGCTGTGTTTTCTCAGGCTTCTGAGCACGATCATGTTTTATGGGGAGAAGTTTGGCAAAATACTCCTCTACATCGAATATCCATTCGCCTTCGGCAGGTTTTTCCCCGTAAGCGGAAGCATAGCGTTCAAGTACGCCATTAATGCCGTCTTTATCATAGTGATCTGTCAGGCAAACAGCGGAAAAATGTTTCGCATCAGCTTCGGTGAGCAATTCGTCTAGGGTTCTTTTGCCATCCAGAGAAAACTCTTTAACATGGCAGTGGGTCTCATATAATTTCATCTACAACTCCTCGACATTGTTTAATATCCTGTGCATCCATTATAGCAATACCTGCATGATTTAAGCTTCGTAGATTGTTTTCTAAGGAAAAGTATTCGATAATAAATATTTCAATGTATACTATTACATAATAAAAAAATTGCAGCGCAGGGCTGTTAGAAAATTGGAGCAAGACACAGTGAAAGAAAAAGTATTAAAGGGCAAACGCAGTGCTAGGCACAAATCTAAAGACGACTACTCAACAAAATTCCCGTTTCTAGCGGATGTTTATGACCAAAATCAAAAAGAAGCAGCGCTTGCTTTCAACGAAGAGTACAAAACCTTCCTCGATTTAGCCAAAACGGAACGTGAAGCGGTCAATATAACAATAGAAGCAGCAGAAGAATTGGGGTATGTTCCACTTCGCGAACAAGAAAAACTCAATCCCGGGATGAAGGTTTATCATAGTATCAAGGGTAAAGGCTTGGTCTTGGCTGTTATTGGCAAAAAACCAATCTCCAATGGTTTCCGCATTTTAGGTGCACACCTTGATTCTCCACGCTTAGATCTTAAACCTATGCCCGTAGTAGAAGAGAAGGACCTTGTTTACTTTAAGACACACTACTATGGCGGTATTAAAAAATACCAGTGGGCTTCCGTACCTTTAGCGCTACATGGCGTCGTATTTAGAGAAGATGGTACAAAAGTTGAATTGACAATCGGAGAGGCTCCTGAAGACCCACAATTTGTGATTAACGATTTACTCATCCATCTAAGTGCCGAACAAATGTCAAAAAAAGCGACAGAAATCCTCCCTGGCGAAGCACTGAATATTATCGTTGGCACAAGCGCAATTGATGAGGACTCGAAATCACGTTTCAAGCTAGAAACGTTAAAAGTTCTCAATTCGCTTTATGGTATTAATGAACGCGATTTGTCTACTGCGGAAATATCTGCGGTGCCAGCGTACAAGGCTGTTGATATTGGTTTTGACAGAATGCTAGTGGGTGCCTACGGCCATGATGACCGTGTCTGCGCATATCCAGCAATTCAAGCTGTCTTTAATATGGAAAAACCAGAACATACTGTGATGGCGATTTTGACGGATAAAGAAGAAGTAGGTTCGGAAGGAAATACTGGGGCTAATTCACGCTTGTACGAGAATGTTTTACTAGAAATCTTCAGCAAGATGTCTGCTAATCCCAATGATCTCGCATTTAGGCACTGCCTAGAGAATTCGGTCATGTTGTCTACGGATGTAACCAATGCTTATGATCCGAACTTCGCTTCTGTGTCAGACATAAAAAATGAACACTTCTTAGGCCATGGCTTGGGCATTGTAAAATATACTGGTTCTCGTGGCAAAAACAGCGCCAGTGACGCGAACGCTGAATTTTTATCCTCTGTAACCCGCTTGTTTGACCAAGAAAATATCCACTGGCAAATTGGTGAGATGGGCAAAGTAGATGCAGGAGGCGGTGGAACAATCGCCAGAACTTTTGCAAATCTCGGCATGGAAGTACTAGATTGTGGTGTGCCTGTTTTATCCATGCATGCGCCTTTTGAGCTTGTACACAAATTCGATGTCTACGAAACCTATCGGGCTTATTTGTGCTTTATTGATAAGTACTGATAGTCCTTGATATGATAAGATAAGCAAATAAAGATTGAATAACTGAGCAGGGAAGAGTACATGAAGAAATCAACTGGTGTTCCGCATGAGACCACTACTTCTAAAGAGTCAAATAACGCACAAGCAGGCATGCAGGACATGACGCCTTCTTTTAGTGATGCTTCCCCTGCCAGACCTAATAAAGCTAAACTTCAATCTAAGTCTCCGCGTCCCAAAGCTCCTAGACAAGGCAGGGCTACATCACCACAGAGCCAAGTCCAAAAAACTTCTATCGAAGAACGCGTCAAACGTATACAAGCACAAAGAGCCAAAGAAAAGACGCCAACCAATTTTAAAGAAGTTGCTAATACGGTGGTAGAGCAGGTTAAGGCTTTTGCCATTACGCTTATCAAAGGTAAACCAAACGTCTCGAAAACAACGAAAGATTTTCCTATTAATCGCCACATCATCGGGCGTATGAAACGTTATGGTCCAGCTAAAGTTTATCGCCTCAAAGGCTACACTACAGTAGGCAGAGTAAAGAAGAAGCGCGGGCGCGACATGTTGAAGAAGCATCGCAATCGTCTGATTTTCCTAACTATTCTAGGGATATTTATTGTTGTGCTTTATGTTGTGATTGATCCTGTTCCAACGATTAAACAGTTCTTGTTTGATATTGGTTACTAGCGGTTTCTTTCGCTCGCCAAGGGATTCTTTTCAATAGCTGCATGTAAATTAGCATCATCAATGTGTGTGTATATTTCTGTCGTCGAGACGGAACTATGTCCAAGAATTTGTTGTAAGAGACGAATGTCTACTTGCCCATATTGGTACATCAATGTCGCAGCGGTATGTCGCAGTTTATGAGTACTATATTTGGTGGTGTCTAAGCCTGCCGCTTTCAAACTTTGCTTTATCATGCGTTGAATACTTGAGTTAGCAAGTCTGTTGCCTTGCCTACTGATGAAAAGAAAGGGTTTAGCTTCCTCCTTGACGCCTCGCTTCGGACGAGCATCCAAATAGTCGTTGATTGCATCGATGCAAGCCCCATTCAAGTAAACCGTACGTTCTTTATCGCCTTTGCCAATTACACGTAAACGATCTTCCTGTATATCTTTAATGCGTATTGCTGAGAGCTCTGACAGCCTTAGCCCGCAGTTGAGAAAGAGCGTAAGTATGCAATAGTCTCTTTCAGGAAATTGTTCGCCTTCACGGACACCTGCTTGTAGAAGGCTTTTGCTTTCTTCCAAACTTAAATGTTTAGGTAAGCGTTTTTGTTGCTTAGGGCTTTCCAATTCTTGAACGGGATTGTAGTCAAAGAGCTTTTTCTTATGCACGATATATTTGAAAAAAGCACGGAGAGCAGCGACTTTGCGGGCTCTATTGGAAGGACCGGCTTTGCGTTCTCTGGTTAACCAGGTAAGGAAAGCGTAGCAGTCAGTCAGACTAATATCTTTCAAAAAATTGACATCGATATCCTTAATTTGGATGGTTTCGAAATCACGTGCTTGTTTCGACCTGAGTTGTTTGATAAAACGAAAAAAGAGAACGAGATCATAACGATATTCTTTAATAGTTAAAGGTTGGCGCCCCAAGATAACCTCCATGTAGGTTAAAAACTCAGATAAAAGAGGGAAGAGCTCAAGATCTTGGACTTGGGCTGCTTTGGCTTCCGATTCATTTATTGGAAATGCGTTTTCGTTCATGTTCTTATTTTTATACAGCTAGCCGCTTTTTGCAAATATGGTATGATGTCATACGATTTTATTTACATTACAAGATAGTTCTTGTCTTTGAGAAAGTAGGATATATATGGAAAAATTACGTGTTGGTGTGATTGGAGCTACGGGTTATGTAGGACAACGTTTTGTCACCCTCTTGGCGGATCATCCCTGGTTTGATTTAGTAAGTTTAACTGCTTCAGGTCGTTCTGCTGGCAAAACCTACGCCGAAGCCGTCGAAGGACGCTGGAAAATCGACGAAACCATACCCGAAAACGTGAAAAATATCATGGTAAAAGATGCTTCTAAGCTCGACGATTACGTCAATGATGTAGATTTCGTATTCTGTGCTGTCGACATGAAGAAAGACGAAATAGTTGCCCTAGAGGAAGCACTAGCAAGAACTGAAACTGCCGTCATTTCAAACAACTCCGCTAACCGCTGGACCAAAGATGTCCCCATGATTATCCCCGAAGTTAACGCCGATCACTCCGCTTTGATTGATGCACAACGCAAACGCTTAGGAACCAAGCAAGGTTTCATCGCCTGTAAGCCAAACTGCTCCATCCAAAGTTATGTTCCGGCAATTACACCATTAATGGAATTTGGTCCTGAGAAGATGATTGTTTCAACCTACCAAGCTATTTCAGGTGCTGGCAAAACCTTCACCGATTGGCCGGAAATGCTGGGCAATCTCATCCCATTCATCGGAGGCGAAGAAGAAAAAAGCGAACAAGAACCTCTGCGCATCTGGGGTAAAGTTGAAGATGGTACCATTACCAATGCAAGTAAGCCAGTTATCTCAGCACAATGCTACCGCGTACCTGTTCAGGAAGGACACACTGCTTCTGTCGCTGTACAGTTTGCTAATAAGCCAAGTAAAGAACAAATACTCGAAGCCTGGGCCAACTACAAAACTATCGCACAAGAACTGGAACTACCCTCAGCTCCAAATCCCTTTATTGTCTATTTTGATGAAGATAATCGCCCTCAAGCAGCATTAGATGCAACGGTAGGGCAGGGAATGGCTGTAGCTGTAGGTAGACTTCGTGAAGATAATGTATTTGATTACAAATTTGCCTGTCTCTCACACAACACACTCCGCGGCGCTGCCGGTGGTGGTGTCCTAATGGCTGAGCTACTCTATAAGCAAGGATATTTGCAGAAGAAGTAGTAGTTTAGATAAAATATCGTAACAAACGAAAACTCGAGTTTTTACCTAAGATGGTTAATATCTCGAGTTTTTTAATACAAATCTTTATGGTTGATAATATTTAAAATTTGCCTAATCTATTCATTGGATCTTTATCGCGGTCTTTTTTATAGAAGTATCGGTATAAAAAATAGAAAACTGTTGCAACGAGCGCCAAAGCTAATCCATAACCAGCTACTGTAATAATGACATCTTTCGTAGTTGGTGAAGTATTTATAATTTCAGCTGTTGTTTGTGCTGGGGAAGAATTCAATAATAACATCTTGCTAACCTCCGTCATTGAAA
>CAZNNL010000031.1:0-23202 GCA_964574395.1 uncultured Oscillospiraceae bacterium
ATAGAGTGCAAGCCGTGTCTTAGTGCAGACTCTTTAGGCCTGAAACAAGTGCGTGAACAGCCACAGTGACAAATTTTCAACCGCCTGCAAGAATTGGAGAGAGAAACCCGCCAACCGCTGCAGTAGCCTGAAAAGTTGGCACCCCAGGTGACAAGTTTTCCACTGCCTGCAAGAATTGGAGCTTCTAATTGCAGTGGGCTGGACAGAAAAGCCGCTCTCGTAGCGCCAATCCCCCGAGAGCGTCAAAGCTGAAATAAGGGCTTTAGCTAGATTTTAGATAACTTGATTAATATTCTGAGACTCTGCTATTATGTACTGAAAATATTAATGAATGTGAATGAATTCTGCTTGGCAATATCAAATTCATGCTTGCTGGACATAATGGGCATAATAAAGATTATTATTTACAGCTAAAGATAAATAAGAGGACTTATGATAAAAGATTTAATTAAGGCATCAGATAAGAATGTTCTGCAATCATTAGGGACTGTTCCGGTGGTCACAAAGGGTGTTTTGCGTTCTTTTGAGACAGGCGAGAGCCTGATACGGCCCAGTCAACACAATGCGCATGAATTGACCTATGTGCGTTCTGGCAAAATGAAATATATTTTGGGCGGAAAAGAGTTCCGCTTAAACGCTGGAGAACTCTTTGTCATGAAACCTGGCATAGAACACAGTTTTTCCGTTATTGATGGACCGGTAGATTTGGTTGTTGTCTATTTTGCTTTCTCAAAATTAGCAACAGGCGATAGAAGCATACCAGGCTACGATAATGTTTCCTCTGTCTCGATAGACCAATTTATGGAGTTTAATGGTAGTACTGGTGAAGATAAAAGCCAAGAATCTGGCTTCTTTCTGACTGGTAAAGGTAGGGCGAATGTCGCGCGTTTGGCTGAGCAAATTGTAGCCGAGAGTGAGACGGATAATTTTGCCAAAGAGGTTATGATGCAAGCGCTATCATTAGCCCTCGTCGTAGAAGTGGCACGTACTTTGAAGGCAGCTTGGGAAGAAACTCTGAGAGTTAAGCAAGGCAAAGCAAGAGAGCTCGTCTTGATTGCTAGAGATTATATTGAAGAGCATTATGCGGAAGATATTTCTGTTGCGGATGCAGCTGGTTATGTATTCTTGAGCCAAGGCTATTTTGCCAGAGCTTTCCGCGATGAAATGAACATGAGTCCCATGGCGTACCTGATTCATATTCGCGTCAATAAAGCTTGTGAATTATTGCAACGCCCTGATCTAAAAGTATCCGCGATTGCTAATCGCGTGGGCTTCTCCAGTCCTCAACGCTTTAATGCTGCATTCCGTAAACAAATGGGAATGACTCCCATGGAGTATCGTCGCCGCATCGCAACGAAAGCGTAAGGCGGACGATGTTAAAAAAAATCGACTTTAAAAGAGAGCTTAAATCGTTTCTGCTCATGCTGTTTGGTGCGTTCTTAGGGAGCATAGCGGTTAACCTATTTTATATACCAACTATGCTCACCATGGGCGGCGTTAGCGGTATTGCATCTGTCTTTTATCACTTGTTAGATAGCGGGCTTAGTTTAGGCCTTATAACCTTGATACTCAACTTGCCGGTCTTCGCGCTAGGACTCTTTTTTGTGAATCGCGCATTCATACTGCGAAGCCTAATAGGCACCTTTGCATACTCCTTAGTGCTCGACTTAACCCATCTGTTGGTCTCTGATCTCTATGTTCCGCTTATTCTAAGTGGGGATCCCAATGGTTCGCCAGATTTGTTTCTCTGCGCGGTTGTCGGGGGGAGCCTTTTCGGTGTCGGTTTGGGGCTAGTAATGCTGGCAAAATACACCACCGGAGGCACAGACATCCTAGCTGTCATCATCCACAAAAAACTACATCATTTTAGCCTAGGCATGGCATTATGGTTAATCGATGGCGTGGTCATAATTTTCTCTGCCATTGCCTATTTCAATAACACACCGAACAGCCTAAACATGGCACTTTACTCCACAATCTCACTCTATATTTGCGCCAAAGCAATAGACTTAGTAGCAGAAGGATTTAACTTCAAAAGGACAGCGATCATCATTTCTGAACATTCCGAACTGATTGCCGAGCGCATTATGCAAGACTTGGGACGTGGTATCACGGGTTTGCATGGGACAGGTATGTATACCAAAGATAATAAGACGGTTTTACTGTCCGTTCTAGCCAAGAGCCAAATCAGAGAAGCACGGAACATTGTTGCTGAAGTGGATGAAAATGCGTTTTTCTTTGTCATGGACACAAGAGAAGTCTTAGGCGAAGGTTTTGAAGAAACATCGACATTCTAATCCGACCAAATCACTACTTTTTCCGTCGCCTAAGTATGCTTTGAAGAGTCCATATTTTTAACGATAATTTTACAATATTTTGTGTAAACTTTAACAGAAGACCACAAGCGCTAGGGGCATTCTATTTGACCCTAGAGCCTTTCCGTGCTATCCTTAGCACTGTAGTTTTTGGCAGAACGGAGGTCTTTTATGATCGTAAAAACTGATTTAGAGAAGTGTCGTGAAAAAATGATGGCTTGTGTTGGACAGACCGTCAGACTTACTTCGAACGGTGGCAGAAAACGCCTAATCGTTCGCGAAGGAATCGTGGATCATTGTTATCCCAATGTTTTCACGGTGCGCTGTCCACGAGGCGGTCGCTATCACGAACTTTTGTCATATAGCTATGTTGATATTCTTACTTCCGTAGTAGAAGTCACCTTAGCTGACGTACCGCTAGCACCATAATTTGGGCTAGTGATACCAATCATGAGGCTAAGCCTCCCTTAGCGGGGAGGTTTTTCTTTTAGTAATAGTTTGAGGAATCTATGACAATAAAAAAGACGCAAGTATACGTTCGCAACGCACATGCCAAAATTAATCTCAGCCTGGATATCGTTGGTCAACGCGAAGACGGCTATCATCTATTAGATACGGTTATGCAATCGGTCGCCTTGGCTGATGAACTTCGCTTTGCTTGGCAGGAGGCTAAAGACCTTGTGCAAGAGACGGTACACCCTAGGTCTATCCAGCTCTTTACTGAGTTTGAACCTTTTCAATTGCTGCTTGATTTAGATAGTATGCTGGCAAAACGAATCCCAAACACAAAATCCAACATTCTTCACAAAACGATCAAACTTTGGCTTAGTTATTTATCTGAAAATGAATTGCAAGAAATTCGAATAAAACTAAGGGCTATGGGCTTGGAACAGGCTTGCCTCTCTATACAATTGTTCAAGAGGATACCTTTTGAATCAGGTTTAGGTGGTGCTTCTGCAGACGCCGCAGTTCTGCTCGATTTTCTAGATGAAAGTTTTGCCATGAACTGGGATGAAAAAACACGCATTGAGATGGAAAGTAGAATCGGAGCTGATGTACCGTTCACGAGGCACAAAGGTACAGTGCGTTGCGGTGGGATAGGAGAGCTACTTTCACCTTTAACTAGTTTGCCGCCTTATCCCTGTGTCATAGTAAAACCCGCTAGTATTGGTGTGAAAACGGTTGAGGCCTTCAAACGCTATCATCAAATGCTTGAAGCAGATTCTCTACATAGGCCGCAGACAGCTGCCTTCGTGCTTGCATTAGAGAATAGGGAAGTGGGGGCTTTACAAGCCTTGTCTGGCAATGTGTTTGCGTCATTAGTTAAAGAGGAATTCCCGGCTTTGCCTAGATGGATTGAATTTCTGCAAGAACAAGGCAGCTTCTTATGCGCGTTATCAGGGTCTGGTACTGCTTGCTTTGCTTTGTTCGAAAAAGCGTCTACAGCCGAAGCGTGCATTGAAAAATTAAAAAGTATTAAAACGCTTGAAGCTGTGCCATTTGAGCACTACTACACCGAGCTCGCTTATTGACAGAGTCTTGAACTGACTATATAATCTTACTGCTATGGAAAAATGGAGGTGAAGCACATGTCTAAGATGACATATCAACCAAAAAAGAGACAACGCTCGCGCGAACATGGTTTCAGAAAAAGAATGCAAACCGCAGCGGGTAGAGCAGTCTTAAGAAGAAGAAGACTTAAGGGTCGTAAACAACTGTCCGCCTAAAAAATGAAAAGGCCGAGGAGTCGGTCTTTATTCATATTGTTCAGTTGTTTATTACTTTGTTAACCGGACGATGAGGCATGATGAAGGATAGCGAAGTTATTAAATTGAATCGCGAATTTTCTGCAGTATGCCGTCGTGGTCAAAAATATAATGGAAAATATATAAGTCTGTTTGTGTATAGAAACCGATTAGGAAAGAAACGCATAGGTGTAACTTGTTCACGCAAATTCCCTAATGCGGTAAGTCGTAATAGGGCGAAACGCATCTTGCGAGAAGCATATCGTAGTGTAGAAGCAGAACTTAAGGCAGGAAAAGACGTTGTTTTGCTCATGAAATCCATGGATGAACCAGGTTTAGCGGAAATTCAAAATGATTTACGCAATCTGCTTTTTCAAGCTAATTTGCTAGAGGCTGATGCATGAGTATGCTCATGATACGCATGATTAGGTATTACCAAAACCACATGTCGCCTAGCAAGCCGGCACGATGTCGATTTATACCAACATGTTCTCAATATGCAATTGAGGCGATTGAAATCCATGGGCCGGTTAAAGGATTAGGAAAAGCAATTTGGCGCGTCCTACGCTGTAATCCCTTTGGGGGAAGTGGCTATGACCCAGTCGATAAAAAGAAGAACGTGCGCTAGGGTGAAAACCCGAAGAGAGGATATGTAAGAATGCAAATACAATTATTGCCCATTGTGGCACTGCTAGAGCCACTTTATACCCTATTTGGCTGGATAATGCGTGCTTTGTATAGCGTTATAGCCAACTATGGTTTAGATATTATTATCTTCACGGTTTTCCTGCGCTTGATAATGATTCCACTTCAATTAAAACAGCATAAAACTACTTTGAAGCAGATGCAGTTGACTGATGAAGTCAACGATTTGAAACGTTACTATGGCGAAGACAAGAATGGTTTTGCCATGGCACAACAAGAGTTATTTAAGAAACATAAGATCTCCATCACCGGAGGCTGCTTACCGTCATTGCTTGGTCTATTAATTATCTGGCCAATTTGGAGAATCATTTCTCAACCTTTGCATTACATCATGGGTATCAGTAAAGAAAGCTTAACGACAATTGCAACAAATCTTGTCTCTGCGAATCTTGTTCCTGAAGCGGTCATCAAAGGCGTCGCAAATTCTGACATAGCTGTTTTGAATGCTTTGCGCACTAATGGCCCTGCAATGAATGATGCGGTTGGCAAAGGCTTGATTAGAGCAGACCAACTGATTAATCTTGATTTTTTTGGTATTAATTTAGGTATGACTCCCAGCTTCAATCCAAGTGTTATTTTTGGTGAACAAATGTCCACCTATCTGCCTTTGCTGGTTATTCCTGTGCTGGCTGTTGTGACTTCATTTGTCGTTTCGCGTGTATCTAATAACACGAATGCCATGCTTTTGCAGAACAAACGCTCAAAAGAACTTGCTAGACAAAATCCGGCACGTGACGTTGTAGAAGACAAGTCACAGAACATGTCTAAACAAATGATGTTGATGATGCCTATCATTACTTTGATTACTGTGTTTACCATGCCAGCAGCCATGGGGCTTTACTGGATAGTTGGTAACTTAATGATGATTTTCCAATCGTATTTATTGTATTTCCTCTACACAAAACCTGTCATGAACAAGATTTGGTCTGAGGATGAATTAGGGCTAATGCAAGCCAAAGGGGGTAAAGCTTAATGCTGTCCGTTGAAAAAACTGGTAAAACAGTTGATGCTGCCGTTTTTAGTGCACTAGAAGAACTTGGCGCCACAATTGATGAAGTCATTGTAGAAGTCATCGATGAGGGTGAGAGTGGAATATTGGGCATAGGCCGTAAACCCGCACGCGTTTTGGTAAGTCTTGATCGCATGGGTGAAGGACAAAACTTTACTGATGAGCAAGATGACTCGGACGATGCGCAGTATTCTTACGATGAAAATGAGATTAATGCTGAAGATTTTTCCGATCCAGGACTCTTTGATAATGAAAAGATTGATGCTAGTGCTTCCTTAGAAGAAACCAGTAGACCAGACTATTATGGTGATGATAGTGACTATCTTGATAGTGATTTTGAGGATGAGAAACTGCTGATAACAGATTTCCTTTCTGAGGTACTAGCCTCCATGGATGTACATGCCCAAATTACTTGCAGTCCAAAAGAGGGTGGTCTAAAAGTAGATATTGAAGGCGACGATGTTGGCATTTTAATCGGTCGACGTGGGGACACTTTAAGTGCGCTTCAATATTTAAGTTCTTTAGTCGTCAATCGCAGCAGTGATAAAAGAGTACATCTTACCGTTGATGTTTCTGGTTATAAGAAACGCCGTGAATCAAGTTTGATCGATTTAGCACATCGCACTGCGAGTAGGGTTATGAAGGTTAGAAAAGAATATGTTATGGAAGAAATGCCCGCTGCTGAGCGTCGCATTATCCATGCAGCACTCCAAAGCCATCAAGGGGTAAAGACAATTAGTGAAGGTGCAGAACCGCATCGTTATGTTGTCGTAGTTCCGCTAAAAGATGGTGAAGCTAAGGAAGATTACGAAAGAAACTAATAACGCCGCGTAGAGCGTTGTTCGAGAAAAACGGCGGCTGGCTAGCTTTGCCGTTTTTCCATTTTTGAGGATTACACATGGATTTACCGATCATTGCAGCATTAGCTACGCCTCCCGGTCAGTCGGGGCTGGCTGTCATACGTCTGAGTGGGCATGGTTCGGCTGCACTAGCGGACCTTTGCTTTCGCTTTGGTCCTTTACCGGGAAAGACTGAATCCAGTGACATGCTAAGTGTAAAAGCATCTACCAGGTCTTTGACAAAACTAAAAGGTTACCGCTGCGCCCTAGGCTATATAATTGATCCAAAAGATGAGAAAGTTATCGATCAGTGTATCGTGACGCGTTTTGTAGCACCGCACTCATACACCGGTGAAGAAAGCGTTGAGTTTAGTTTTCATGGCGGCAACGCACTGAGACGAAAGATTCTACGCGTGCTGATTGACTTAGGTGCCTTGGCTGCTCCTGCCGGAGAATTTACCAAGCGTGCTTTCATGAATGGAAAACTAGATTTAGCACAAGCAGAAGCCGTTATGGATTTAATTAACGCCGAAGCGGGTCTAAGCTCTGAAGCTGCGATGCAACAGCTTCAAGGGAGCTTGTCTGATGCTTTTGCGCGTTTTCGCGAGCGCTTATTTTCTTTAATGGCTGAGCTTGAAATCGCCATTGATTATCCAGAACATGAAGATTTTAACTTTGTGGAAGACACACTGAGCAAGCAAGTTGCCGACATTAGAAATGCTTTAGTAGAGCTACTTAATGGCTATAGGCAAGGTGTAAGTCTTAAGAAAGGCTTACAGGTTGCTCTCGTTGGTGCCCCCAATGTTGGTAAGTCTTCTTTACTCAACGCACTGAGCGGAGTTGAACGCGCAATTGTGACAGATATTGCTGGTACAACTCGGGATACTATTGATAGTTTAGTCGAAATCTCTGGGATTCCAGTTCGTCTAATTGATACCGCAGGCATTCGTGAAAGTAGTGATACTGTGGAACGCATCGGTGTGGAACGTTCGCATCAAGCAATGCTGGAAGCGGATTATATTTTGTGGACCATAACGCCCGAACTTTTAGAAGATAAAAGCGCAGAAGAAGTGGCTAAGTTGCTTCACGAAGAACTCCAAGCTATTCCTGAGAACGTTCCGTTTAGCTTACTTTTGAACAAACAGGACCTACCTGGTACTGAAGAACTTAATAAATTTTTAAAAGATGAAGTTTTACCTATCATGGGTTTTGATTTTGCCAATAGAATTGACTTAGATAAAGCTGTGGTACCGACTTTGATTTTCGCCTCTGCTCAATCAGGACAAGGCCTTGATGAAGTGCGTAATGCCATCTTGCTTGTTTACCAAAACATGGGAACAAGCCATAATGAGGCGCTAAGAATAAGCACGGAGAGGCATGCTGAAATCGTGCAAAGAGCCCTCAATTTATTAGAACAAATAGAAGCGGATCAAAATTTCCTCCCACTGGATGTTCTGTCGCAAAGTTTGTTGGCGGTTGGTGATATTCTAGGTGAGATAAGTGGTGAGCGCGTCAGCGAAAGTCTCATAAACGAAATATTTTCACGTTTTTGTGTCGGAAAGTGAGCCGAATTTTGGAAGTAAGAAAAATTAGAACCATCAACGAGGTCTTGGAAAATCCTGACAATTATGCAGCAGGTGCATATGATATTGCTGTTGTCGGGGCGGGTCACGCTGGCTGTGAAGCTGCTGTTGCTGCAACGCGTTTGGGCTGTAGCACGATTCTCTTTGGCATGCATTTAGATCAGGTCGCCAATATGCCTTGCAATCCGAATATCGGTGGCACAGCTAAAGGGCAACTTGTCAAAGAAATTGATGCCTTAGGGGGCATCATGGGCCTGGTGGCCGATGAGGCGACTTTACAGTTTCGCATGTTAAACCGTTCCAAGGGTCCGGCCGTACTTTCACCGAGAGCGCAGATAGACCGTAGAAAATACGCTGGCCTCATGAAAGACAAGCTGGAAGGCATAGAGGGGCTAGATTTACGTCAAGATGAAATCGTTGAACTTTTACATGACGAAAATGGGGAACTTGCAGGCTTACTTACGCGATTCGGTGGTGTTTACACTGCTAAACGCATCATTCTTACGACTGGAACCTATCTTCAGTCACGCATTATCATTGGGCAAAAAACCTACTCCTCTGGTCCCGATAATCTCTTTCCAGCCACCGACTTGTCCAAATCATTAAACGACTTTGGCATCGCTCTGCAGCGCTTCAAGACCGGCACCCCCGTCCGCGTAAACATCCGCAGCATTAACACGGAAATCCTTGAAATTCAGGAAGGTGAAGATGATGCGCTGCCTTTTAGTTTTATGCACGAAGATGATGCCTCCTATTTGAAGCGTCCACAACTGCCATGTTATTTAACCTGGACCAATGAGAAGGCGCACCAAATTATTAGCGATAATTTACATCGTTCACCTCTGTTTTCTGGCATTATTGAAGGCGTTGGAGCGCGCTATTGTCCGTCCATCGAGGATAAAGTGGTGCGCTTTTCGGATAAAGATAGACACCAAGTGTTCATCGAACCCATGGGGGAGAACTCCTATGAAATGTATCTACAAGGGCTTTCCACAAGCCTTCCTCAAGATGTGCAGCTAGCGGTTTTGCAAAGCATAATAGGCTTAGAAAACGCGAAAGTTCAACGGACTGCGTATGCGATCGAATACGACTGCTTAGAGCCTACAGAACTTAATGCTGCGCTGCAAATTAGAAAAGTGCCTGGTCTCTATGCTGCCGGTCAAATCAACGGCTCATCTGGCTACGAGGAAGCAGCTGCACAAGGCTTGCTTGCTGGTGTCAACGCTGCACGTTCGCTTAAGGGAAAAGAAGCAATCGTGCTCGGGCGCGATCAAGCGTATATAGGTGTCTTGATTGATGACCTGATTACTAAAGGCACCAAGGAACCCTACCGCATGATGACTTCAAGGGCAGAATATCGTTTAATTCTTAGACAAGATAATGCAGATTTAAGGCTGACGGCAATAGGTAGAGAAATAGGCCTGGTAGATGACTTGCGTTGGGAAAATTTCGTCGCTAAAAAAGCCGCCATTGAAGGAGAGCTTGAAAGACTACGTAAGACCCGCATCAAGCCTGATGCAGACACTAATGCATATCTAGAATCGCTTGGTACAAGTGGTCTTCATGGGGGCATTAGTTTAGCTGAACTCTTACGCAGACCTCAGATAGATTATGAGACACTTGCACCTTTAGACCCTAATCGTCCGCAATTATCTGCCGCTGTGCGCTATGAAGTGAACGTAGAACTTAAATATGAAGGCTACATTCAGCTGGAAGAACAGCGCATTGCCCAGCAAGCACATTTGGAAAAAAGGCTGATTCCTGCAACATTTGATTACTCAGCCATTAAAGGCTTGCGTAACGAAGCACAGGAAAAACTACAACGCTATCAACCAAACTCGGTTGGGCAAGCTAGTCGTATATCCGGAATTTCTCCTGCAGACATTTCGGTTTTGCTGATCTACTTGGAGCGCTTTCAGCGAGGAGCAAGAGATGAAGGATGAATCCACGGTTAAGAAAGTGCGCGGTGGGGATTTTTCGCCAAGCGAACTACAGCACATTTTGACTCACGCCGCCGCGTTTCAAGGCTTAGTTACAGAGTCTGAGCGAAAACTATTAGAACGCTTCGCCAGTGAACTGATTGAAACCAACAAAACGCTTAATCTAACTACGATTACCAAGGCAGAGGACATGGCTTATCTGCACTTTTTTGACAGCCTTACGCTCTTGCCTTTGCTTGAAGAATTAAACTACCGAACGGCTAGTCAGATCACTTTGACGGATGTGGGTAGCGGAGCGGGGTTTCCCGGTATCCCGCTAAAAATAATGCGTCCTCAATGGAAGATCGTTTTATTAGATGCTTTGGCAAAAAGAGTACGCTTCCTCAACCGCATGAGCTCTACTTTGGAACTTACGGGGCTTGAAGCGATTCATATTCGTGCTGAAGACGCCGGTCACGCGGCAGGCATGCGGGAGCAGTCCGACATAGTCACGGCCCGCGCAGTAGCTTCCTTAAATGTTCTGGCTGAGTATTGCTTACCGCTGGTCAAAGTAGGGGGTTACTTTATCGCCATGAAGGCTGACTTGGATGAAGAATTACAAGAGGCACAAGACATTATCGGTAAATTGGGTGGGGAAGTGGTTCGTGTTGAGCGTTTCGTTTTGCCAAAAGTAGAAAGTAAACGCAGTTTATTGCTTATTAAAAAGCAGCGAACTAGTCCGGCCAAGTACCCCAGGCCTAGCGCTCAAATTAAGCAAAACAAGTAGCGATTTATGATATAATTTACGTCATATCGTTTAGTTAAATGATTGATTTATCAGTCGTTTAAATCAAAAGGGGTGTCCAGTGGCAGAAAATAAAGACCAGACTGAATCGGCTAAACTTGTCGATCGTCTATTCATTGATAATGTGCATAATATTGTTCCAATAGATTTGGAAGCCGAAATGCAAAAGTCGTTTATCGACTACGCAATGAGTGTTATAACAGACCGTGCTTTACCTGATGTAAGAGACGGTTTAAAACCTGTACATCGACGCATCCTTTACTCCATGTTTACCCAAGGCTTTACACCAGACAAACCGCATCGTAAGTGTGCGACGACGGTCGGTGACGTGTTAGGGCGTTTTCACCCCCATGGTGATGCGTCTGTTTATGATGCATTAGTTCGTTTAGCGCAGGATTTCTCCATGCGCGAGATGCTTGTTGATGGTCACGGTAACTTTGGTTCACGAGATGGAGATTCTCCTGCTGCTTATCGTTATACAGAATCCAGGCTGACCAAAATCGCCATGGAAATGATGAGTGACATCAACAAGAATACCGTAGATTTCAGGCCTAACTTTGATGAACATGAGATGGAACCGGTAGTTTTACCCGCACATCTACCTAACATGTTAATCAATGGTTCGGTTGGTATCGCTGTAGGTATGGCGACTAACATTCCGCCGCACAACCTTGCCGAAGTTATAGACGGCGCAGTGCATCTCATGCATAACCCCGACGCGTCTGTCGAAGACTTGATGGAGTTTATCAAGGGTCCAGACTTTCCAACGGCAGGTAATATTTTAGGCACTTCTGGCATTCGTGAAGTCTATCGCACCGGTAAGGGGCGTATTGTTGTACGTGCTAAAGCTGAAATTGAAGAAATGGCAGGCGGGCGTCATAAGATTGTCGTGCAGGATCTGCCTTATATGGTGAACAAGGCCAGACTCATTGAGCGAATAGCCGAAATGGTCAAGGAGAAACGCCTGGATGGCATTTCTTTCATCCGTGACGAATCAGACCGTAAAGATGCTGTCAGAATCGTAATCGAACTCAAACGCGATGCCAATGCAAATGTAGTGCTCAATCAATTGTATAAGCACACGCAACTACAAGATAACTTTAGTGCCAACATGTTGGCTTTGGTGCCTGAAGGTGGGCATTTAATTCCACGTCAAGTCTCTTTGATTGATGCTTTAAGTTATTATCTGGAACATCAGAAAGAAGTGACCATTCGCCGTACGCGTTTTGATTTAGAAAAGACGGAAGCACGTGCGCATATTGTTGAAGGTCTGTGCATTGCCATCGATAATATTGATGAAGTAATCAGCATTATCCGTTCATCTGCCACGGAAGACGAAGCCAAATTGCGCCTCAGTGAGCGCTTTGGATTTTCACCTAGGCAATCACAGCATATTGTTGATATGCGTCTTGGTCGACTGACTGGTTTAGAGAGAGAAAAACTAGAGCAAGAGTTGGCCGATCTAAGGGAACGCATCATTTACTTAAACTCAATTCTTGACAATGAGCACATACTTTTACAAGTTATTGAAGATGAACTGCTAAGTTTGAGAAATAAGTATTTTGATGAGCGTCGTACTACGATTGATCCTTTTGCCGAAGAAATTACCGATGAAAGCCTAATACCGGAAGAAACCGTGGTTATTACGCAGACCCATTACGGCTACATCAAGCGCCTGCCGGCAGCGACCTACTCGATGCAACATCGCGGTGGTAGAGGCATCACAGGTATGCAAACGCGCGAGGAAGACTTTGTCGAGACCATCATAACGGCTTCGTCGCATGACCATTTGATGTTCTTCACGAATACCGGTCGTGTGTTTAAACTCAAGGCGTACCAGATTCCTGAAGCTGGCCGAACCGCCAAAGGCATGGCTATTGTCAACCTTCTACAACTCGAAGCGGACGAAAAAATCCGTAACATCATTCCGATTCATTCCTTCGAAGAGGGTGGATATTTGGTGATGGCTACTGCTGGTGGGAATGTTAAAAAGACTGCCTTAGGAGATTATGCGAACATTACGCGTAGAGGACTTATTGCCATAGCACTGCGCGAAGATGACCGCCTGGTGGGTGTCAGACGGACCTTGGGAGATCGCGACATGCTCTTGGTAAGCCAAGGTGGTTTAGGCATTCGCTTTAATGAAGGGGATATTCGCATCACCGGCAGAAACACGCAAGGCGTGCGTGGTATGCGTTTGCGTGCTGATGATAAGGTCATTGGCATGATGTCGATTAACACAGAAAAAGATTTAGTCTTGCTTTCTGAGCATGGTTTTGGCAAAAGAACAGACTACGCTGACTTCCGCACACAAGGCCGTGGAGGTAAAGGCGTAATCGTTTATCGCCTTAGCAAAAAAACTGGTAAGTTGGTCGGAGTCGCTCAACTCACTGATGCATATGATCTCATAATAGTAAATGACGTAGGAGTCATAATCCGCATACCTGCAGCTGAAATACCGACTTTAGGACGCAATACGCAAGGCGTGAGGCTGATGCGCAGTCAAGAGGGGCTAGTGGTTGATATTGCAACAGTACATAGCGAGGAAACGGCGGAAGAGGAAGAAGAGCTAGTGTAAGTTGTTAGAATATAAAACATAGCACGTAATACTTAGCTCAAACGCGAAGGGAGACAGCCATGTATAAAGTTATCGTTGTGGATGACGAAGCTGAAATCCGTGAAGGTATAATAAGAAAAATTCCCTGGAGTGACCTAGGTTACCATGTAGTAGGTGATGCCGAGAATGGCATTGATGCGTTTGAATTGGCGGAAATGACACAACCCGATGTTGTTATTTCTGATATCAAGATTCCGTTTATGGATGGCTTGACGCTTGCTTCTCGTATCCATGAAATTAATCTTTCGACGCAAGTTATCATTATCTCAGGATTTGATGATTTTGATTTTGCAAGACGTGCTGTTTCCTTAAATGTCGTTGAATATTTGATGAAACCGATTAATGCAGAAGAATTGTCTGAAACACTCCGCAAATTAAAAACTAAATTGGATCAGGAACGCAGTCAACAGCGGGATATGAAGAATTTAAAAGAGCTCTTTGACACGCATCTTCCCGTTTTGCGTGAACAGTTAATTCAGGAGTTGTTGTCAGGCAATACGGATGAAGAGTATCTACAACATCGTATTGATAGCCTCAAAATAGACCTACAAGTTGATGCGAATCATCCCTTGGCTGTTGCCTATATTGGAGAAAGCGCGAAGAATAATGAGGAGGATCCTCAGAAACAGTTGCGTACAGATCGTGCGCTTTTGCCATTCTTTATAAAACAAACTGTAGATGAAATGTTGGCCAAAAATTACAGCATACAAAGCTTTGTACGTGGGGAAGGGGTCGTTCTCTTTGTACCTATGAACAGAGGCAGTGACGTTGTCAGATTAGTGCGCGATTTAAACACCCTTTGTCAGTTCGTGCGCTCCGTATTGTGGCAAGGCATCTGTGCCGGTGTTGGATCTACCGTGAAATCTTTGTCTGCGCTTGGGCAATCTTATCAGGAGGCTTCGACGGCTTACTTGCACAGTGCATTTTTGGGTAAGCAACAAGCCTTGTTCATTGGCGATATCGAACCGATACAAGCCAAGGAGTTTCCCTTTACCAAAAATGACTGGCACGATCTTTCACTTGCCATTACTATGCAGCCCAGTGAGCAACTCGAGCTTATGATTGATCAACTCTTTTTAAGACTCTCTGGTTTCACCTGGAACAAACGCCAAATACAAGAATTGGGATTAGAAATTCTGACCGGACTTCTGCAACTCATGCGTTCGTATGAATTGGATGAAGATACGGTTTTTGATAAGGACAGTAACCTTATAGAAGAAGTGGCAGCCTGCTTGCTCTTAACGGATTTGGAACGATGGACCAGACGCGCTTGTCTCAGGACTTCTGAAGAAGTACGCTTGCTGAGGAAATCTTCCGCTGACCGTTTGGCCAATGAAGCGAAGAACTACGTTAGAAACCATTTTAGTGATCCCAACCTGTCTGTGGAAACGGTCTGTTCTGTTTTACATGTAAGTCCGGCGTACTTCTCGACTACGTTTAAGAAACAAACTGGTCAATCTTTTGTGAGTTTTCTGACAGAAGTCCGCATGAATGAGGCCAAGCGCTTGCTTGAAACAACGGATGAAAAGACCTATGTTATTACTTCAAAGGTAGGATACCTAGAAGCGAACTATTTTAGTTATGCATTTAAAAAGCAATTTGGCATTTCACCGACGCGTTATAGAAAGCAGTCCGTCAATGACATTGGGGAAAATGAATGACGGGTGGCGGAATGCGCATACGCCAAGCATTTAAGCGCTCACTTGCATACTACAAAAGCAGAAGCTTACAGTTCACTATTTCCTTATCCTTTAGTTTAGCTGCCATCATAGGGATGATTTTACTCACGGTGTTTATTACTGTGCGTTCAGACTCCTATTCGACAGCACGTTTGCGAGAAGAAAGCGAACGCTTAGTCTCCCAAGTTAACGTCAATCTGGACTTGGTTTTAAGAGATATTATGCGAATATCCGACAGCACCTACTATAGGGTCCTCAAGAAAAACGAGTTGGATACTCCCAAAATTCAAAACGATTTTAATCTGATGTATGAATCCAACAGTGCAAGTTTAGTGAGCATAGGCTTGTTTTCTGAAACCGGCGATTTATTAATGGCCAGTCCGTATACGCATCTTAAAACGAGAAACCAAATCAACGAACAGACTTGGTTCATCAATGCCATGGATACGATTGAAAATGTTCACTTCTCGAAACCCTATGTTCAGCAGACCTATGATAAAGCTGATGATGCATATAACTGGGTCATTTCTCTGAGCCGTTCCGTACAGTTAACAAAGGCTGGCAGCGTATCTCAGGGCGTTTTGGCCATTGATATGAAGTATTCTCTTATTGAGCAAATCCTTAAGAACATTGATTTACCAGGCAGAGCATACTTATACCTGACGGATCACGATGGTGAGATTATCTACCACCCAAGACAACAACTACTTTTCTCTGGGATTGGTAACGAAAATAATTTTACTAATGCAGCGTATGAGGAAGGCGTAACGACAGAAAAGTACCTGGGTGAGAATCGCATGATCACCGTAAAAACGGTGGGCTATACGGGTTGGAAGATAATCGCGGTAACTCCGCTAAACAGTATCCAAAAAAGCGGCAACGAACTTCGGATTTTCTCCATGTTCTTCGTGCTTTTGGCAATCTTTCTAATCACTATAACAAACTATATTATGTCCGCCCATATCGTGAAACCTATCAAAAGGCTTGAACAAACGGTCTTGGATATGGAGCAAGGCAAAACGACCACCTTCACGGTAGAAGACAGCTCTAATCCAGAAATCTACCACTTGAGCCGCGCCATTGATGCCCTGATTACACAGCAAGAGCAGCTGCGTGCGCGGATTGTGACTGAACAAGAATCCAAAAGGCGTAGCGAACTTGAAGCGTTGCAAGCCCAAATCCATCCACACTTTCTGTACAATACTTTGGACTCTATTATCTGGATGGTTGAAAATGAACGCTACAAAGGCGCAGTTGAAATGGTTACCACTTTGGCTAGATTTTTTAGACTCAGTCTCGCTAGAGGGGAGAACATCATTACTGTCTCAAAAGAACTTGATCAAGTACAAAGTTACTTGTCTATTCAAAAAGTTCGTTACCGCAATTTATTTGAATACACAATCTCTGCCACAGATGATGTCAAGGATTGCTTAACCATCAAACTAATTGTGCAACCGATAGTGGAGAACGCGATTTTGCATGGCATGGCAGCAATTGACGATGAAGGGGAAATCACTATTTCAGCCTACAGCCAAGCTGGAGACTTGTACATTGATGTCGAGGACAACGGTCTGGGTATGACGGAAGAGCAACAGACGAAACTATTGCATGGTCCTGTTATCGAATCTGATCAGATGAATACTGGCGGATCAGGCATTGGCGTGGCTAACGTAAATGAAAGAATAAAGTTATACTTTGGTGAGAAATACGGATTGCAGATTATTTCGGTACCTGATGAAGGAACCTTGGTTCGCATCCATTTGCCGATGACCTATAGAATAGAAAAAACACTAGATGATAAAACTAGTGCTGCAGAAAGGGAAAGCAGCAATGAATAAATCGATACAGGTTGCACAACAGTTAGTATTCTTAATAGAACAAAACATAAGGCACGTTATTATAGGAAAAGATGAAGTCATAAGGCTATTGATGATCGCATTAACCGCGGGTGGTCATGTCCTGCTTGAGGATGTTCCAGGTATTGGCAAAACGACCCTTGTCTCGGCTTTCGCGAAATCCTTAGCGCTCAGCTTTAAACGCATTCAGTTTACACCAGACATCATGCCCTCTGATGTCACAGGTTTTAACTTGTACAATCAAAAGACTAGCGAGTTTGAATTCCAAGCAGGGGCAGTCATGAGCCAGATTCTACTGGCCGACGAAATTAATAGAACTTCTCCTAAAACGCAGTCAGCACTCTTAGAAGTCATGCAAGAGAATCAAGTCACGGTTGATGGCGTGACATACCCAGTGCCCAAGCCTTTTATGACTTTAGCTACGCAGAATCCCGTAGAGCACGTAGGGACTTATCCATTACCTGAAGCACAGCTTGATCGCTTCATGTTGAAAATTACCATGGGTTACCCAAGCGTGACGGAGGAGATGGAAATCCTTAGTCGCTATGAATTAGAAGAACCTATTGATGCGCTTACGGCTGTAGCGTCCGCTGATGATTTATTATGGTTGCAAAATCAAACCAAACGCATTTATTGCAGCAAAGCTGTCAAACGCTATGTTGCTCTGATCGCAAGTGCGACAAGAAATCATCCCGACTTATTGTTAGGGGTTAGTCCACGTGCTTCCAAAATGCTGATGGATGCTGCTCGCGCCAGAGCATTATTGGACGGGCGTGAATTTGTTACTCCCGACGACATACAAAACTTAATGCATGCCGTACTTGCACATCGTCTTTTAATTAAGCCAGAGAGCAGACTGCGCCAAGTAACGATACAGGATTGTCTCAACGATATTATGCTTAAAGTTAAGGTCCCGGAAGCATGAAAATAACACTACGCCTGGTGTATTGGGTGCTAATTGCGGCAGCACTCTATGCAGCATTTGCATATTTTAGGCTACCCGTTCTCAGGCTTTTCCTCATAGCCAATATTGCAATGGTTCTATTTTCATTAATACAAGCAATTTGGAATTTTCGCATGGTAAGTGTTCAGATGCGGACAGCCAGAAGTCTTATTCCGCGTGGACAAAACGCCAGGTGGTTTGTACAAGTAAAGAATTTAAGTCGTGTTTCAAGTATACCAATACGCGTATATTCTGAGACTAAGGACAGAAATAAGCAGGTGCGCAAAAAAACTTACTTGTACGGTAATCTCGCTATTCAAGGTGAACAGACAGCTGTTCTGACGATTCCTAGCAGACATTGTGGTGTTCTGTATGCTGATAAGTTGCGTGTAGCCGTGGGCGATCTTTTTAGCTTTTTTTACCTCTATTTGCCCTCGTCACGCGTCAATGCTGGTGGCGGTGCGACCTATGTTTTACCACTAGCTGAAACACATGCACAGTTGGCAGACGAATCATTGGTTTTTCTGGAAGGTGCTCACCAATCGAAAAGACCTTTCGACGAAAGCGAAGAACTGGATCAAGTGCGGATGATGCAAGCCGGTGATCCCTTGAAAAAGATCCACTGGAAGCTTAGTGCCAGGGTTAGCGACTGGATGGTTAAGCAATATCGCCCTGAAGACGATATTTTTTGGACAATGCTCTGTGATGTGCAGACACTTAGCGAGCCGTATTCAACAGAGGATGACAGCTGCGAATATGCGCTCGCACTTAGGGATTTTGCACTGGACGCTGCGGCAGCTTTACTTGAAACAGCCCTATTACAAGGACGTAAACTTGAACTAAACACCTATCATCCTGATTTGCAAAAACTAAAAGGTAGCGATCTAAGCCTCTATCCAGAGTTCCTCAAACAGCTTGCGAACTTACCTGCAGAAGGATCCCTTAGTTTCACAGAGCAAATGCAACGCGAAATGCTAGAGGGCAATCGCAATCCCTATATTTTAGTGAGCACAAAGTTTGACGAAGAGATATTTCAAGTATTGCAAGCTTTTCTCCCGTCCAAAACAGAAGTGTTCTTTGTTCTTATACCATTTGAAGGAAAAATATCCCCCGAACAAAGTCACTTTATTGACCAACTGCGTCTCAATGGCATGAAAATCGCAGTTAGTAATTTTACAGATTAGGCCACAAACATGAGATTACAATGGCAAAAATCAAGCAAAATATCAGAACACGAAGGCTTAAGATTCCAGCCTTTAATTCTTTTATTGGTCAGCTGCATTTTTGCACTATCCCTGAGCGCTATTTTGGCTTCCATATTCTATCTCAATCCATTGCCCTGGTTTCAAGGTATTGCTCTAAGCGCAGCTATTCTTTTACTGTGCGAGGGAATGGCGCGCAAACCCTCCATTAGTTTTCCGATTGTCCTGCTATTGCTGATTGGCTTTGCACTGTTTTTCTTATTCGATAGCCAATTCCAAAAAACTATCATTGACCACTTAATAGGATTTAGAGATACAGCTTTGCTAGAAGCTAATAATGCGTGGTATGAGAGAAGTGCATTTGCATTTACGGGTAATAATCGCCGGGATTTATTTTTACTTGTAGTTGCTTTTATTACCCTCGTATCATTCTTTATCGTTCGTTCTTTCAAACAAGCATCCATGATGCTTTTACTTTTAGTAATTACGGCCGCTCAGGCTGAGTTTCAACAACTAGCGAACATTCTTTTACCAGTTAGTCTGAGTTTGTTTTGTGCTATTTTTATACTTAGTCAATCTAATCAAGCTTTACATACACGCTTACGTTTACCAATTACTAGAGTTGTACTACTCCTAGTTATTAGTGTTTTCTTAAACGCTGTGCTCGCTCCAAACATACTGTACAACGCCGACTTAGATCGCTTCCTGAGACAAGCTGAAAACCGCGTGTCTAGTGGAACTAAAACGAGTGGCTTTTACGAGTTCAGCTTGAATTCAGCTGGCTACTACCCTAAGACATCCGAATTGGGTGGGGCGGTGACCTTAAGTGATCTTCCTTTTGCCGAAGTGAAAGGTGATGCGCAAGCCTTCTACTTAAGGGGAGCTGTCTATGGAGTCTATACTGGCAAAGCTTGGGTTCAAGAGGGCATGGATGCAGGACTACTTTTTGATGACAGTCAAAATGCAGCGCTTAAACAAAGAACCTTCCTGATCGATCCACCACAAGATGCTTTTTCGTCTATTCTCAGAACTGGCAATTATCACTTTAAGCCGCTCCTTCAACCACAGCAGAGTATCCTTATTGCTGGCGTGGCTGATCAGATAGCGATGTCCAGCCAAGAATTACCGATTCATATCTACTTTAATCAATCCGGTTCAGTCTATGCGGATAACAATATTCCTGACGAAGGCTATGAAGTTGCTGGCAAAATATTAAACATAGCTTCCGTTAATTACGAAGCTACGCTTAATAATTTATTGGCTTTTCCATCTGGCAATGAGTCGGGTAGGATGAGTGAGGCTGAGCGTGCGCATTGGCTTGGGCTGCCTCTGAACGTTTCATCTGAACTCTTACCACATTTTTTAGATCTGACAACCTCAATTGACGCCACACATGATGATGCTTTGACATGGGCAGTTCGCATAAAAGAAGCGTTGAGTTCATCATTATTTACTTATTCACTCGATGTTCCGGACGTACCTACAGACAGAGAGTTTGTAGACTGGTTCCTTGAGCAAAGAACCGGTTACTGCACTTATTTTGCCACAGCTCTAACTGTCTTATGCCGCCAAGCCGGTATTCCTGCACGCTACGTGGAGGGCTATGTCGTTCCTGCGATTGAAGGGGTGACGGATGGCACGTATACCAGAACACTAACGGGCATGCAAGCACACGCTTGGACAGAAGTTTGGATAGAAGATGTAGGTTGGCTTGCTCTAGACGCAACGCCCGCTGGCTATCAAAATCAACTAACAACAAGCGTGCTCGATGAAGAAATTCAGGAAACTCCAAGCACCACGACGACTCAAAGCACTGAAACCGAGGAGGTTCAAGAAGAACCGACCAGCCCAAGCACAACGATTCCGACGACGGCAAGCGCAGAAAGTGCTCCCTCTAATCAAGAGACAGAAAGCGAAGAACCGATTGCAGACCCTCTTAAATTAGAGGATATTTTACCCTATCTCATACTGCTCTTAATTCTCTCGGCTTGTGGTGCCTACTACAAGTGGCGTACAGAAGTGTTTAAGAAAAGGCACAAGCTGGAATGGCAGTTAGAACGTCATGCGCAAAATACTCGTAGCCTGGTGTTAGCTGTTTGGTCAGACATGCGCCATTTGGCCGAATTGAATGCGTTAAAACAGAATCCAGAACAAACCATTAGGCAGTACGTCATGCTATGGCCAGAAGACATCAGGCCAATACAGAGCCTGGCAAGCATAGAACAGGCGGTTTATGGTGCTACAAAGATAAACATGCCTGAACTTGAAGTGCTCATGACAGAGTATTGGCAGCTAGAAAGCTGGACAAAAGAAACCATGAACAGACCACTTTGGATTGTGAGACGCTTTCTTTTTTCTTAGTTTCTATTTGCCATTGTGGAGCGCGGAAAGTATCATATTATACAAATCGTAGGACCTACGTTTAAGGAGGGCGGCTTATAAAAATATGGCATAGGCTGAAATCACTGAATCTACGAGAAAGCCAAGTTATCCTCATGATTATTCTTGCTTTCTTGCTCTTAGTAACCGCATTTGTTTTTTGGCAAAAAGATTTCTTCTTTAGCCAAGAAAAGGAAGCGACTCTTCAAATAGCCGTCGTTTTGCCAGACAATGGTCTAATACAGCAAAGTGCTCTCAGAGAAGGTATGGAGCAAGCCGCTTTTAACTATAACTGTGAGCTAAATTTTATTGCGCCGCTCGTTGCCAATGACGTGCGTGAACAAAATGAACTTATAAAACGCCAGCTAGAAACATCACCGCAAGGCTTAATCCTCAACCCGATAAATATTGAAAAGCAAAAAGATGAGCTCATCCTGACCGCAAGTAAAACCATAGTGTATCTCGTAAATAGTTCAGTAAGCGACATCTACAACAGTGCTGCAATCGGTCCCAATTACGAAGAAATGAGCAAGCAACTGGTCGAACGTGTGCTGCTCGATAATCCGAAATTAGAGGAAGTGTATATATATAGCTCATTTGAACAAAATCTCACCCCAGAAATTAGTCGCTTGCTAACGGCAGATTTTAATGCGAAAGGTATAGCTTTAATTAAAGAAATACGCGTTTCGGATCTTGAGTCTGAGGAAAGCAATTTCCATGCGATAACGGGGGCAGAAGTACTAGACGGAAAACATGTCTGCATCACTTTAGATGATGGAGCATTACAGCGTTTAGCAGTCGAAATAAATAAGGAAGACATTCCTGTTGGTGATGCCCCACTTTATGCATGGAATGCGGGAACAGTCGGTTTGGACTTCTTAGAAAATGGTTTGGTTAAGGTATTAGTAGTAGATAATCAGTATTCAATTGGGTATGTGGCGGTAAGCAGGTTGGCTGAACACCTTCGCGATATCAAGATGAATGCCCCGCCACAAATTAATTTTGCCTTTATTGATAAAAACAATATTGACACAGTCGCCCATCAACATCTCTTATACCCAATAGTTCAGTAATAGAAGGAGTTGAGTATTATGCATAGACAGACGAATAACAGAAATCTGAACTTAGCGCGCTTTGTCTTTTTGAAGATTTTTTTGATTTTGTTATTCCTTCTGCCTGTGGCTGCTTGTGCCAAATTGGATGCTGATGCGGGTTCCTTGAAAATAGGCGTAATCAATTATCAATCAAACGACACCTTTATCAATTCACTAAGCTCATCTTTGACCGCGAGCATTAGACTGCGCGAACAAGATGGTGAGAAGAAGATTAGTTTCAATATCGTGGGCGCTAAGTCCGATCAAAATTATCAAAATACTCTCATTGATCGCATGCTCCAACAGAACTACGACGTGCTATGCATAAATATGGTCGATCGAACGATGTCGGCTCCAATTATTAGTAAATGCAAAGCAGCAAATGTCCCTATCGTTTTTTTTAATCGCGAACCCGTTGCCGAGGACATCGCGTCCTGGGACAAACTCTATTATGTCGGTACTTCGGCCGTCGACTCAGCACACTTGCAAGGCCAAATGCTGCTCGATTTACT
>CAZNNL010000032.1:0-23000 GCA_964574395.1 uncultured Oscillospiraceae bacterium
CGTATACATGGACTCGTTTCCTTTCTGAGTCCAACTTTTTGTCCGCACCCCCGCCTTAAAAACCTCCCCCGCTTGGAAAGTTGTCCAATTCGCGTGGGTTCCTGGGCAACTTTGCAAGTAAAACAGGCAAGGTGCCTTAAAAACCTCCCCCGCTTGGAAAGTTGTCCATCGGTCCGCGTAAGCCGAACAGTTTTGGTGTTTTGTTCGCGGCCTGTAAAAACAGCGAGACAACCCAAAACTAAACCCGCTCATCCTCCATCAGCGGATAAAGTATGGTAAATGAAGAACCCTCACCAAATTCCGAGTCTAAGCGAATCGTGCCGCCCAGCATTTGGACCATATGTTTAACGATGGATAAACCTAAACCAGTTCCGCCTAAGAAACGCGAGCGCTCTTTATGCACGCGATAGAATCGTTCGAAGATGCGTTCTTGGTCTTGTTTGGCAATTCCAATCCCGTTATCCTCAACCCGACATACCAAACGATCGCGCTCCAAAAATGCCGAAACACGAACATATCCGCCGGGATTGTTATAGACAATGCTGTTGCTTATTAAGTTGCTAAAAATCTGATGCTGTTTTTCCGCGCGACCAGGGACAACAAAACCAGGAGGTATTTCACAATGAAGTAATACTTGCTTCTCATCTGCCAATGGCTTCAATTTGGCCAGTAAGGCATCTACTACGGGTTTCAATTCACAACTTTCTTTGGGAACAAGCATACCCGGACGTTGTTCAAGCTCTGACAAAGTAAGTAAATCTTGGATGAGGCTCATCAGGCGATCTGCTTCAATCGAAATAATTTCATAGAAAGCGCGCCGCGTTTCGGCATCACGTTCCGAACTTTGCAGAAGTTCAATATAGCCACAAATTGAAGTCAAGGGCGTTTTAAGTTCATGCGTAACGTTCGCGACAAACTCCTTACGCATGGTCTCCAGTTGTTTTATGCGTGTCAAATCTTGAAGCACGATGAGCATCCCCGCATTGTTGCTAGGTAAATCTTTTGTACCTTGGAGCGTGGTGACATAGACACCGAGAATGCGTTCTTCGGGGTAGGTCGTTTCCATTTCCATGGCAAAAGGCAGTTCCGTGGCACGTTTCTGCTCAATTAAGTGATCGAGACGAGCATAGTTCTGCCCAAGTAAGGCGAGGCGTTGTTTTTGTTTCTGGGCTTCGCCAAGGAATGAGGTGCTGCGTTCGGTTAGTAGCTGGATATTGCCGTCATTATCAAAACTAATCACGCCCTCTTGCATATTTTGGAGGACTGCTTGTAGTTGCGCGTTCCCCCGTAGCAAGACCATATTTACTTGCTGGAGATAGCCAGACATACTACGAAATGTTTGATCGAGGCTTTTGAGCTCGTCATCAGGATCCGCATTTCCATTGTTGACAATCGGCTGAATATCTAGCCCTTCCCAGCGCGTCGAAGCATCAATCATCGCGCTATACTTAGCCGCAGAAACGGTGATGTCACGTGCGCGCTCCATAATGCTTTGTATAGAAAGTGTATAGGACTTGCTAATCGATGAACCTATTAAATAGGCTACCCAGATGCCAATCAGGATGCAAAATAAAAAAGTTAATAAAACGGTTTGAACTAAAAATGCTTTGCCGCGATCATAGTACTGCCAGATTAAAGTTAAGCTTAGTAATAGAGATACTACTAAGCTTACACCCATGACGGCAATATATGTCCTGATGATGCGTTTACGCATGGCTATTCCTCAGTTTCAAGATCCTCTGCAAAACAATAGCCCACACCGCGTACGGTCAAAATAAAGGCTGGATTATTTGGCTCATCTTCCAATTTTTGGCGTAAATAACGCACATGCACATCTACGGTACGTGTATCGCCGAAAAAGTCTGTCTGCCAAATGCGGTCTAGTAGCATTTCGCGAGTAAAGACTTGACCGGGATAGCGCATAAACTGAGCAAGTAAGTCAAATTCTTTTTGTGTCAAACTTATATCCTGACCATGTTTGGTTACACGCCTACGCGTAGGATACAACTTTAACGGTCCTTCTGCCACCACGTCCATACTTACTTCGCTGGCCATTTTTTGCCTTCTGAGTAAAGCGCGCACACGCGCCGGTAGCTCTTTGACTCCGAATGGTTTACTTATGTAGTCATCAGCACCCATCTCCAAACCTAGGACTCTGTCCATTTCGTCTGTACGGGCTGTGAGCATGATAATAGGTAAATGTTTAGTTTCTGGGTCAGAACGCAATTCACGGCAGAGTTGGAGACCATCTGGCGGGGGCATCATCCAATCTATTATCGCCAAATCGGGAAGCTTGCGCTTCACTGCGGCTAGGAAAGCATTTCCATCAGCGAATGTTTCCGTGTCCATACTAAAATCTTGCAGCGCTAGTGATGCCAGGCGACGTATGTTGGCCTCGTCATCCACGATGTAAACCAAGGGCATGCGTTTCTCCTTTCAATCCATGCAGTGTTGCATAGTGACAAGCTACGATTAAACTCTTATTAACCTAGTTTGGGATGGGAGCCTAAAAGTTTATTTGACATATTTTTGTGTTCACCAGAGACGGCATAAATAGTCCACTCCGCAATGTTTGTGGCGTGATCAGCCATGCGCTCAATGTATTTGGCAATAAACATATAGTCTGTAGCCTGAGAGATAAATGTTTTATCTTCTGCTAATAAGGTCGACATATCCATGATAACCTTCGAAAATAAAGCATCGACCACGTCATCTTTAGCGCGAACGTCAGCTGCTTGATCGCGGTCTTTACGGACAAAAGCGTCAACTGATTCCGAGAACATTTCCTTCGCTTTGTCGAACATTGTGAGTACGTCCGCGGGTGTTTGCATGCGGTTTAAATCAGGATAAGTAGCGACGATTTCACAGATATCTGCGCACTGGTCTGCGACGCGTTCTATATCCGTCACCATTTTTAAACTGGCTGTGACGTCGCGTAAATCTGTAGCTAAAGGTTGTTGCAGTGCAATGATGTTAACACACTGTTGCTCAATGCGATTTTGTGAAGCATTGATCATGCTGTCGCTTTCAAAAATGCTAACAGCCAATTCTTTGTCCTGATGTTTCAAGGTGAGAATGGTGTCCTGCATGATGACTTCTACTTTTGCCGCTAAACTTGCTATGTCTGTATGTAAAGTATTCATTTCTCTATCGAGTGCCATTCTTGTCATAATATTTCTCCTCTTCTTTTATCGACGCTGTTTTAGCGAGGTGATGCTTAACCAAAACGTCCGCTGATGTAATCTTCGGTACGCTTATCCGTAGGATTATTAAACATAATTACTGTTTCATCATACTCCACAAGCTCACCTAAATAAAAGAAGGCAGTGCGATCTGCTACACGACCGGCTTGTTGCATATTGTGCGTCACGATTAAGATGGTGTATTTTTCCTTCAGTTCTAGCATAAGATCTTCAATCTTCAAGGTTGAAATAGGATCTAATGCAGACGTAGGTTCATCCATCAAGAGGACTTTGGGTTCAACCGCCAAAGCACGCGCAATACATAAGCGCTGTTGTTGTCCGCCTGAAATACCTAAAGCAGATTTTTTCAAACGATCTTTAACCTCATCCCAGAGCGCTGCTTGCTTCAAGCTCTCTTCAACGATGCGATCCAGCTCTTCTTTATTGCTAATACCGTGTGTGCGTGGTCCGTAGGCTATATTCTCATAGATAGACATGGGGAAAGGATTTGGTTTTTGGAAAACCATACCCACAGATTTACGCAAAAGCGAGATGTCAACGCGTGGATCATAGATGTCAGTACCGGCAACTTTTACAGACCCTTCAATGCGACAGCCTTCGATGAGGTCATTCATGCGGTTAATCGTTTTTAAGCAGGTTGATTTACCACAGCCTGAAGGTCCAATCATGGCAGTGACTTGATGTTCTGCCACATCCATGGTGATGTTTTTCAACGCTTGGAACTCTGAGTAAAAGAGATTCAGCTTGTCCAGCTCCACTGCTTTAGCTGCGGTGGCGAAATCCGTAGTATTGTGAATATTTACTTGCATTATTTATGGCTCCTTACTTTCTAAATAAGATCTAGGTTAAAACCCTTATCAGTCCTTCTTAAACAGTTTGGTCAATTGGTTGGCAGCGAGATTAAGTAGAAATACCAGAATTAATAAGACTGCCGCTGTACCAAATGCTTGATCGAGCGAAAGACCTGTACTAAACAAGGTGTAGAGATGAAGTGTCAATGTACGACCTGAATCCATCACGTGACCGAGCACAGTTTCCGGCATACGATAACCCATACCTAGAGTGAATATCAAAGCTGCCGATTCACCAACTACACGACCCATAGCCAAAATAACCGCAGTCAAAATACCCGGCATGGCTGAAGGTAGTAGTATGGTCCAAATTACCCGAAGTTTGTTGGCACCTAAGGCCAAAGCACCTTCACTATATGTTGAAGGCACGGCAATTAATGCTTCTTCTGTCGTTCTTACAATTAATGGCAAAACCATTATCGTCATCGTCAACGAACCTGCCAAAATCGAGTAACCCATCTTAAAAGTCACAGATAAGACCGCAAAGCCGACTAATCCAAACAAGATTGAGGGAATACCTGAAAGTACTTCCGTGGTGAAGCGAATGGCGGAGAGCATTTTGCCAGGCTTAGCATATTGCGTAAGATAAATCGCCGTCGCCAGACTTAAAGGTGTCGCTATTACGAGCGTTAGGATAACCATGTAGAGCGTGTTGATAATCATAGGGAGAATACCTTGATCATTACCGCTTGGAGTGTAAGGCGTGCTAAGGAAAGTCCAACTAATTTGGGGGATACCGTTGCCCAGAATGTAGATTAATATGGCAGCCAAAATAGCTACGGTAACCAAAGCCGAGAACCAAATGAAACCCTTTTGTACGTTTTCTACGACACGGTGATTTCTCTCCCCGTTAAGAAAAGTAGGGGTGCGTGTTTCAATATTCGTATTTTCTTTCGTATCAACCATCCATCTGTACCCCCTGTTTGGAAAGTTTTGTAAAGCTGATGTTTACGAGCATGATAAAGACAAAAAGCACTAGACCAATCGCGAACAAGGACTCGCGGTGTAAGCCAGCAGCGTAGGACATCTCCATAACGATACCTACGGTTAGCGGTCTAACACTTCCCAAAATCGTTGGGAATTTAGCCATACCACCGGCTACCATGATGATGGCCATTGTTTCGCCGATTGCGCGTCCAACACCTAAAATAACCCCGGATAGTACCGTTGCTCTGGCCGCGGGTAACAGAACTTTAAAGATGGTTCTAATGTGTGACGCACCTAAAGCTAGCGAAGCCTCTTTATAAATGCTCGGCACAGCTCTAAGACCTGTTTCTGCGGTCGTGACGATGGTTGGCAAAATCATTATCGCCAAGACGATAATGGCCGATAAAAGCGTCGCTCCGGAAGGTAGTTTGAAAAGCTTTTGCACTGCAGGAACGATCAATTGAAGTGCGAAGAAGCCGTAAATTACTGAAGGGATGCCCGCCAGAAGTTCGACTGCGGGTCTAACGATGGAACGTAACCATTTTGGCGCAATCTCAGCCAAGAAAATTGCTGTGAAAATACCAATGGGTACACCCAATAAAACAGCGCCAAGGGTTCCAAAGATGGAAGCAAGAATCATATTCAAGATACCAAACTGTGGCTGTGTCGCGTTGGTCGGTTGCCATGAAGTACCAAATAAAAACCTCAAAGGTCCAATTTCAAGCATGGCTGGCAAGCCTAAAGCAAGCAAGTATGCTGTGATTAAGAAAACCATGGCAATGGATATCGAGGCAGAAATCATAAATAATCTTTTGGCAAAACGCTCGGCAGAATAAAGGATAAAAGCCGAAACTGACAAAATAATTGAACCTAAGAAGGCTAAGGACTGGTACAGTCCGATCGTATAAGCACGCTCTTCCATTCCTAAGGTCACGCCCGTTGCGTTCTGCAGCGCTGCATTGATTGGCGCTAATGTCGCCCCCACCAGTATCAAAGACACAATAGCAACCAAACTAAGAATGCCTGAGATTAAGTATTTCTTCGAAACAAAAGCTATTAAAGCCAAGATAAGCGCTACGATAGTTAAGACAAGCAATATTTTATTCAAGACTGAAAATGCAACGATTTGTCCATTGATATTAAAGCTTTGTAGGACAATTTGCAGCGCACCTAACTTAATTTCGAAACCAGCTATATGTATCTCGAACCAAGGCAGAAAAAGTAAGACCAGTGCTGCAAGACCTGAAATAAGGGCGATAGCTTTTAGTAGATAGTGCGGTTTTTCAGCTGCTTTGATAAACACCTGCGCTTGTTTCTCCTGGATTATTTGAGTGTTTTCCATGGCTTTTCGTCCATCCTCTAAACAGTTGCAATGCTCCCATACAAGATTGTATAGGAGCATCGATAATCAGCGTTTCATACTATGTATTTGACTTATTTCACAGGGAAGAAGCCAGCGTCTTTAATAATGCTTGCACCTTCATCACTGTAGGTGAAGTCAAGGAATGCTTGGAAGATTGGGGAAGGATCGCCAAGGTTACAAGCGATAAATGGACGTGTGATTTTGTAGCTCTTGTCAGCAACGGTATCTTCGCCAGGGGTTACGCCATCAACGCTTACAGCGTGTACGGTGTCATCCAATGAGCCAAGGGAGATGTAGCCGATTGCATTAGGGTTACCAGCAACTGTATTTTTTACGATACCGGTTTCGTTAACTTCTTGTTGTGCTTGAACTTTATCAACGACGTTTAGAATTTCTTCAAAAGCGCCACGTGTACCTGAACCAGCTTCACGAGAAACAACTTGGATTGCTTGGTCGTCACCGCCGACTTCACTCCAGTTTGTAATTTCGCCAGTAAAGATTTTACCAACTTGCTCGAGGCTTAAATCTTTAACAGGGCTAGCAGGGTTGATTACGACAGCAATACCGTCGATGCAGAGTTCGTGTTGTTGCAAATCAGGAGTTGCAGCTTCTTCATCTTTCAATTCACGTGAAAGGTTACCAACTTCAGTAACTTTACCAGCAACGTTAGAGAAACCTGTTGAAGAACCACCAGCTTGTACTTCGACAGTAACGCCAGGATTCTTGACCATGAATGCTTCGCCTAAGAGTTCAAATAAAGGTTGTACTGAGGTAGAACCGGATGAAACAAGTTTACCGGACAATGTGGACGCGGCAGCTGTTGTTTCTTCAGCTTTGGTTTCTTCTGCTTTGGTTTCTTCAGCTTTGGTTTCTGCTGCTTTGGTTGTTTCAGCAGCAGCTGTAGTTGTTGCAGCAGCTGTTGTGGTTGTGACTTCTGTTGTACCACAAGCCATGAGACCTAAACCCATGACTAGTGCAAGTACACTTGCTACGACTTTTTTCATTTTTCTTAATCCTCCAGAAATAATCTTTTGTTCATTGTAAAATCCAAACATGAAAATACCTTCTTTTCGTTTGGCTTAAGTGAATTCTAGAACCGCAATGTTAAGACCATATTAAATAATCTTTAAATACAGGCTTTATAGTTATTTGTTATAGACTTGCACAAAAAAGTTCTAACGACTTATTAATTTGTGAGTGTCTTTGCCAAGGAATTAGCTGGCTATGGTAAAATTATCGCAATTAATTATTTCCAAAGATTATGATCGCTGGGGGAAATACATGAAATTATCCGTCTTAATTCCTTTTTATAACGAAGAAGAACAAGCTGCGCTTACGCTGGCAACTGTGGATCAGATATTGTCTACACAGGTAGACTGCGACTATGAAATCATCGTGGTTGATGACGGCTCACGCGACAAAACGTGGTCCATTATTGAGACCGAAAAAGCCAAGTATCCAAAACTGCGTGCTTTGCGCTTCTCACGTAACTTTGGCAAAGAAGCAGCCGTCTGCGCGCTACTCGAACACGCCGAAGGCGACTGTGCTGTATTAATGGACGGAGACTTGCAACACCCACCACGCTATATCCCCGAAATGCTTCGCCTTTGGAGAGAAGAAGGCTGGCACATCGTCGACGGCGTAAAAATTGAACGTCAAAAAGAAAGCCTCTTGGGCCGTGTTTCTGCACGCTTATTTTATAAGGTATTTAAGAAGCTTAGTCATTTAGACTTACAAAATGCCTCCGACTTCAAGCTCCTCGACCGGAAGGCAATCGACGCTTTTAATGCTTGTCCCGAACGCAACACATTTTTCCGCGGACTCTCCGCTTGGATTGGTTTCAAACGTACCCCCTTGCTGTTTGAAGTAGATGATCGTACAGCAGGTGTATCCAAATGGTCACCTAAGCAACTCTTTAGGTTGAGTGCACAAGCGATTACTTCGTTTTCGTCTGCACCTTTGAATTTAGTGAGTTATCTTGGGATAGTGTTTTGGGTTTTTGCCATTATTCTAGGTATTCAAACGCTCGTTAATTTTATCCTGGGGCGCGCGGCAGGTGGTTTTACAACCGTAATCTTGCTCTTGCTCATAGTAGGCGGCAGCATAATGCTTGCGCTTGGTTTAATCGGCAGCTACATTGGACGCATTTATATGGAGATAAAAGCCAGACCACGTTACTTGTTATGCGATGAGATAAAAATAACTGACACAATAAGCCATTTGCCCGTGACAAACAAAGAAGATCTTAGTCCGATGACAGATGTAGTCGTGCCAAACAAGGACACGCAGGCGTGATGGCCTTCCTCTGGCTTGCTCTACTGCTATTCCTTGGAGACAAATTGAGGAGAAGGTTCGTTCCAGATTGTCAGCAACTCTTTTTTTCAGTGAACGAAGGTATGGCCAAAGCTCTAGATTTTCCCAAACTGTTTTTTGATATTCCCGCTGCTGCCATCCTTGGCATAATGCCAGCCACAACCTTACTTTTTTTTATTACAAGTCTTTGCAGTCGCTATCAACTATATTTGTTTGGTAGTCCACTTTTAGCAGGTCTCGGCATCTGCTCATTACTTGTTTTGTCTTTTTTGCTTTTACTTGAGCGAGGCAATCTACGTAACTTTTCATTGGCAAAACACCGCTCACAATTTCGTTTCCCTCAAACTTCCCCCCGCCAATTCTTCAAAAAACACTGGGCTACTTTAGCATGTCTGCTCTTTCTTGCGGTCATGATTTACCTGCTTTTCAGTTTCGTTTTTTACACGAAAGATGCTGTTATTTATTCTGGCAGTTCCGTAGTTAGTGATTACGGTCCACATCTAGCAAATATTTCCGCTTTTGTACGCGGCGACAATTATGCGCCTACTGACTATCCGGTATTCACCGGGGCAGGCATGCGCTACCACTTCTTTTTCTTTTTCTTCGCAGCCAGCCTTCACACGCTTGGGTTGAGTTTAACCTTCGCCCTGAATCTAGCCTCAGCTATTGGCCTCATAGCATTTTCGATGCTGATGGGAGTATTGGCCGTATTTTTCACTAAACGCAAGTCAGCCTTGTTCTGGATCCAGCCTCTACTCTATTTTCAAAGCTCCTTTGCATGGGTATCTTATTTTCGCGAAACAATATTCCTGGCAAAACTAAAAGGCGTCTCATTTTTCAGCCTTCTTTTTACTAATCAACGCTTCATAGGTACACAAACACATGACGAATGGGGCTTATGGAACATGAACGTCTATGCCAACCAACGGCATTTGCTTTTTGGTTTAGCGGCAGCGCTGCTAGTGGTGATTTTCTTTTTGCCAACATTATTTGAAAAAAACGACAGCTTCACAGCACGCTGGTTTACGCGCGAAGCTTGGTTACCAACAGACAAAAGTGTGTGGAAATTATTTCTTGCTTCGGCACTTATTCTGCTTTGTCTGCCCTACTGGCACGGAGCTGTGACCATCGCGCTTTTACTGATGCTGTTTGGTATGGCTTTTCCCGCCAGACACAAGCTGGTGTACTTAGCAGTAGCAGTGCTTACACTTGCCGCCACCATAGTGTATAGCCAGGTTTTTGCAGGCGGAACACAAAACGTTGTCAATTGGAATTTCCACTTCGGTTTCCTGAGTGAAGAAAAACGTGTTCTTGGTATTTTTTTATATTTGTTAGTGCTACTTGGTATGGCTTGGCCTGCATTGCTTGTCTTGCCCTTCATCATGCGCGGGCGGATAAAGCGGGTTTTAAGTTTTTCCATGTGGTTGCCGCTTATTTTTGCCATGACGATTAGCCTTACGCCAGATATAAACGTCAATCACAAATATATCATCATCACGCGGTTGATGCTTTGTCTGCCAATTCTAAGCGCTTTGACTGCTTTGTTTGGGCGGTTCGAGCATCTGCGCTTTTCTCTGCGCCGTATCCTCACCCAAAGTCTTGCGATTATTGTGGCGTTCTTTTTGATGCTGAGCGGTTTGATTGATTTGATTGCTTACATTAATAAGAATAAAGACCCCTACACTATGGAGATTTCGTCTCCTTTTGTGCAATGGCTGGAGCAAAACACCGACCAACGCGCAATTTTCGTTACCCCCACATGGTTCTACCACGGCTTTTTTTACTCTGGCCGCCAAGCCTGGTACGGCTACCCGTACTACGCTTGGTCTGCCGGTTACAACTCGATTCAGCGCGAACAAGAATACAATGCCTTGTGGACAGGCTTTGATGGCGACTTTGAATATTTTAAGGAGTTTATCAATTTACATCATTTGGAATTTGCCATTATTGACCAAAGCATGCGCATCAACCAAGCCGGTTTGGATGAGGACTTCTTTATTCGGAACTTTCCAATGCTGCGTGAATTTTCAGGGCACGAAGCAATTACGGTATACGATTTGAGGCCCTATCTGTCAGATTAGGGTTATTTGCGGAGAAATAGGTTGCAATGCTTCCTAAATTCGTCTTTGTAGCAAAAAATCCGCTACATCAAAGCGAAGTCCGATGGAGCGTCTTTTTTGTGACAATCAGCCCCCAATAGTCGCTTTTTGTAGTAAATAATTCGCTGAATCAAAGCGAAGTTTGATACAGCGTCTTTTTTGTGACAAGCAACCTACATCTAAGGCAACGTATTCCCGCCAGCTTTATAGACGTCATACCACTCGGCTCTGCTGAGTTCAACCATCTGGCTATCAGCGATACGTTGTAAACGTTCGACATTCATTGAACCGACGACTGGCTGAATCTTTGCGGGGTGGCGCAAAATCCAAGCAATCGCAATCGCTTCACTGCTGACACCATGTCGCCCAGCCAAATCTTCCAGACAGGCATTGAGTTTAGTTAAACGCTCACGCACGGCCAGGTCTTCTGCGTCTTGGAAAGCACCTTCAATCATGCCGTATTGTAGCGGTGACCACGCTTGAATCGTCACATTGTTAATGCGGCAATACTCAAGAACGCCATTATCGCGCGAACAGCCCTCGTCTGAATGGACATTCATATTCAAACCAGAGGAAATCATATCGACATGTGCTGGCCCAAACTGCAGTTGATTGGCAATTAGTGGCTGCTTCACCGCGGTTTTCAAAAGTTCCATTTGACCAGGATTTTGATTACTCACGCCAAAACACTTAACTTTCCCCGAAGTCTCAAGAGCATCAAAAGCACGCGCTACCTCTTCAGGTTCAACCAAAGTGTCTGGGCGATGCAAGAGCAAAACGTCAATATAATCCGTATCTAAACGGTTCAATATCCCATCAACAGATTTCATGATGTATTCGTAAGAAAAATCTAGACCATAATTAATCTTTTTCTCATAATCACGCACGATTCCGCATTTGCTTTGCAGAATCAAATCTTCACGTTTTACCCCAAGTTTTTTCATCACCTTGGCAAAAAGAAGCTCTGACTCCCCGCCACAATAAATATTTGCATGATCAAAAAAATTAAAACCTAAGTCTAATGCGTTCTGCAGAACCTCAGTTGCTTTCTCCTCAGACAATTCACCCAAACGCATCATGCCATGCACTATGCGTGGAACCTGCCAGTCGCTTGCGCCAAGGCTTTGCATAGATACTTTATTATTTGACATTTTTTCCTCCAATAACAAGAACGCTAAGCCAAAAGATAGTCAGAAAAATCTTGTTTGGCATTATAAAGATTCACGTAAGATTTATTGCTTCCATGGTAGTCACTACCTATTGTGCGCAACAAGTTTAAGTCTTTGGCCAGTTCAGAAATTAGTGCTGATTCTTGTAAACTGGTTTGACCATGAACGACTTCAACACCCATCAAACCCATGCCTTTTAGTTTTTTAAGTTTACTGCGTAAATGTTTTTCCGCATCCGCTCCATCTAACCAGCCATACAGTTTTGGGTGCGCAAGAACCGAAATGCCTCCCGCATCTTTCAAGACCTTAAGCCCTTCTTCTACTTTAGGATGATTGCGGTCAATGTAAGCGGGCTTTCCTTCAGCAAGATATTGTTCAAAGGCTGAATCAAGGCTACTCACAAATCCACGCCTCGCCATAACCATAGCGACATGCACGCGACCAATAACCTGCCCACCCTCTCGCGTTAATTCGTCGTAAGAGATGGGAAAGCCTATTTCAGTTAGTCTTGTACATAGTAATTTGTTTCGTGTAATGCGTTCCTGTTTTACCTTATCTAAAAACGCCTGGATTTTCTGATGCCCACCGCTGGGAAAATAACCCAGCAGATGGATTTCTTGACCTTCCATATCAACTGAAAGTTCGACACCAGGAATGAAACGCGGTAGATTCGCAACGCGCATCTGTTTCAATTTTTCCAAAATCATCAGAACATCTTTGACACCCCATAAGGTATCGTGGTCTGTAATCGAAAACGTCTTGAGCTGCAACTGCATCACATGTTTAAGAACAGAGGGGGGGCTATCAAATCCATCAGAAGCATTTGTATGGATATGTAAATCCAAAGCCCCCTCTCCGATTAATAACTTCATTTTTTCTAGAGAACTCAATTTTTCGTACTCGTCCTCAACGTGGTAACCATCGTCGGTCTTGACCACTTTGTTGACGCCCTTACGAATAATATTGACGTAACCTTGTTGTTGCCTCTCAAAAGAATTCGGGCACATGAAGTTTTACTCCTCTTCTGCTAACGCTTTTGCCTCCGCTATAACTTTGTCTTGAACAAACTGAGGTGCTTGTTCGTATCTTGCAAACTTAATGCTGTACCAACCACGTCCTTGGGTCATTGAACGCAAGTCTGTAGCATAAGATGACATCTCTGAGGTTGGAATTTCAGCTAGCACCATCTGCACTTCAGTTTTCGCTTCGATGTTTAGAATACGTCCACGTCTTTGGTTGACGTCGCTCATGACATCACCTAGCAAATCGTTTGGTACATATATTTTGACTTCACTAATTGGCTCTAAGATAACTGGGTTAGCTTGTGGGATACCTGCTTTATAAGCGATATGCGCAGCCAATTTAAACGCCATTTCAGATGAGTCAACATCGTGATAGGAACCGTCGAGTAAAGTTGCATGTAGGTTCACCAAAGGATAACCCGCCAAAGTACCTTTTTCGACTGCTTCAGTGAGGCCCTTTTCCACCGCCGGATGATAGGCTTTGGGAACGGATCCACCAAAGATTTTTTGTTCAAAAGTCAGTGCTTCTGTCTCGCCTGGTTCGAATTCGATCCACACATCACCATACTGACCGTGACCGCCAGATTGCTTTTTATGCTTGCCCTGAACTTTTACTTTTTTGCGAATAGCTTCGCGGTAAGGCACACGAGGATCTGCCAAAACTGAATCCACTTTGTACTTGGCAAGCAGTTTTGAACGTAGCACGTCAATGTGTTGAGCGCCTAGGCCGGAAATTACCATTTGTTTAGTCTCAGCGTTGTTGACGATATCAAAAGTTGGATCTTCATCACGTAGGCGGTTTAGACCGGCCATGATTTTATCTTCTTCGCCTTTGTTTACTGGCAAAATCGCTTGCTGGAAACTTGGCACAGGGAATTCGATTCGTCTAAGGTAAATAGGTGAATCTTTTTTGCAAAGCGTGTCGCCAGTCATGGTGACTTGCAGTTTGGTCATGGCGCCAAGGTCACCGGCGACGATGCTGTCGGCAGGTTGGGACTTTTTGCCAATCATAATAGAAAGACCATTAACGCGTTCTTCCTTATCGCGATTGCTGTTAAAGACCGTATCACCTGACTTGATGGTACCTGAGTAGACACGGAAGAGCGAAATGCGCCCGACAAATGGGTCAACAATCGTCTTAAATATTTGTGCGGCAAAAGGATCATTCGCATTCGGTTTCAGCTGTAATTTAGTTCCATCAGCCAAGGTCGCATCACGTGGCGGAGCGTCCGCTGGTGAAGGCAAATGCTGCAAGGCGGAAGTAAGAACAAACTGCATTGCTTCATTGTTGGTCGCTGAACAAGCGTAAACAGGTTTCACCAAGCCCTGGCGAATAGCGGCGTTTAGTCCATCATTGAATTCTTCAGCCGTGAATTCCTCATCAGCAAAGAATTTTTCCATCAGTTCTTCTGAACTTTCAGCGATGCGCTCTTTAAGAATTTCATGAATTTCTTCTACTTCTGCTTCTTTATCTGCAGGGAAGTCCATCTTTTCCGCGGCACCGTTAGCGCTTACTTTATATGCCTCTCTCTTCAACACATCGATGAAGGAAGTAATTTTCTCATTCTCAACCGTCGGCAGCATAAATGGCAAAACTGCATCTCCGGCGTAGTCCTTAACCTCTTGAAGCGCCTTATAGAAATCCGTATGTGCTTCGTCGAGTTTGTTAACTACGAAAATATAAGGAATGTCGCGACCGTTGCAATAACGGATGGATTTTTCAGCACCGACGGACATGCCATCTTTTGCCGATAAAATAATCAAGCTGCTATCCGCGACGCGCAAGGCTTCTACTACTTCACCCATGAAGTCGAAATCACCTGGTGTATCCAAAAGATTCACCTTGGTGCCCTGCCAATCAAAAGCAGCCCATGATGTATTAACCGAAATTTTTCGTCTGGTTTCTTCGCTGTCAAAGTCCATGGCGGTATTCCCATCATTGACCTTACCAAGACGATCTACAACTTTTGCATTGAACAATAAAGCCTCTGCGAAAGATGTCTTTCCTGATCCGCTATGTCCGAGAATAGCGACATTGCGAATATGCGTTGTGGGATAATTTTTCATATCCTGTTCCCCCAATCGAAACAATTAGTCAGTAAAAGCACTGCCCAAAAATTATACTATGCAGTTTCACCAAGTGCCAGCGACAAACTGCCTAAAATCTCGGACTATTTCACGACATAATGACAAGGGTGCGGCGGTGTTGGTTGTGGGCAGTGGTGGTGGGTTGTGGGCGGGTTGTGGTGGGTTGCGGTGGGTTGTGGGTGCGTTGCAAAAAAGACGCTACATCAAACGCATTCTTGATACAGCGGATTATTTGCTACAAAACAGGGGTTTGGAGGCTTTTGAAGTAGCAAAAATGACGGCGCATCAAAATCACCTTGATACAGCGGATTATTTGCTACAAGCATAGCGTCAAATCCACGGCGCATCAGATGCTATGACTACCTACAGAACTAATTGCGAAAAAACGCGAACTTTTGTCGTACGATTCTTTGTTGACAGGGTAATAATTGTTGTACGCTTCCAGAATGCAACACTTATCACACAAAAACGCTTTTGAATATTGGAATACAGTCGTGCCTATGGATTTTTTTGCCGAAAAAATTATCCCAGAAAAGCCGCCTACTTTTCTTGTGCGCAGTAATAAGGAGAGATTTTTCAACGCTAAAGGATCCACCTACGTCTATACAGGTGCGCTGCCAGACGATGCATTGGATGATAGCGTTGGTGTCGTCTCACCCTATTTGATGTACATGCAAATGGCAAAATATCTCAACCTTCACGAGATGATAATACTTGGCTATCTTCTCTGTGCTCAATCCCAAGAATCGCGTTACTATACTTTTATTCGAAAGGACAATCTTGTGAAATTTGTCAAAGCTGCCACCAACTATCCAGGCAGAAAAAAAGCCTTACTCGCATTGCCCCACGTAAAAGATGGGGCTGCCTCGATTATGGAAATCTTTCTTCACCTTTTTCTAGGTCTCCCCAACCATCTGGGCGGGCTCGGACTTAAAGGAGGTGTCTTCAATTATGGCATAGCGTTAAATGATGCTGGCAAAAAGGCCCTTAAGCAGAATATCTGTTATGTCGATTACTATTTTCCTGAAAAGAAAGTTGGCTTTGAGTATCAAGGTATGTTTCATAATGATTCCATGGATTCTGATGCTGTTCGTTTTGCAGCACTAAAGCACTTGGGTCACGACGTTTTAAACGTCACCAAAATCCAAGTGTACAATCCTGCAATAAGGCAGCAATTCTTTCAAGTAGCACTAGATATGCTAGATCAAAAGCTACAAATTCGCACAGAAAAATATAGTGTCAATCTGCAATACTTGCATAGGATTTTGCCTAGAGGATCCAATCAAAACAGGATTATGCCCTCCTCAAATAGAGAGCAATTTAGATAAGATTCAACAACCCAATTAATACACTTCAATCTCGCTGATGCATGTGTCATACATGTCATCACCCCAAATGGTGCTCATGATAGTAATGCGGATGGATGAAGTGCTGATTGTGGGTATGGTAAATTCATTCCAGACGCGGAAACCATCGCGCATAGCCAGCTCATAGCGTGTTCCATCGTCAAACTGAACCACGAGTAGTGAGGGTCTATGGTTGGTATCAAAAAGCCATTGCGTCTTGTTGTATCCACCCATGATGCGTATACCATTGACCGTTTGTTTTTCATTCGCACGCATTTCAATCCATTGCCCAATACCGTCGTCCGTAGCGCCTTCCACCCAAGAAGTAATTACGTTGCCGTCAAACGCGTAATGTGCGCTGTACGTACCGAAATCTGTGTCTCTAAGCGTGGAAGAAGCTTCGTAATCCGTAAAGACTGGAGGTGCAACGGCAATTGCTTGTGGGCTTAGCGTTTCAACTGCCGTAGTGCTGGTTTCGGCAGCTGCTGTGGTTTCTGTTGGCGGAAGAGTTGTGGTCTCAGTCGGCGCACTTGTTGTCGTTTCAGCTGTCGTTGTTGCTTCTGAAGTCACGGCTGTCGTCTCTGAAGCAGTCGTTGTAGCAAGGGTTTCAGCCGTTGTCGTAGCAGCCTCTGCCTCTAACGACTGTGAGGCTTCCAATTGTGCAAGAGAACGACTAGCAAGTTCTCTTTCGCTCGCTTGATATGGCGCAATAACGAAAAAATAGACTGCCACAAAGACAAGCAAAAGGAGTATTACCGGGATAAGAATCCAAAGCCAAATCGCTTTTGATTTTTTTCGCGAATCCATATTATTGTGTAAGCTTGGGTCAAATGGTGGGCCTTCATAACGCGGGACATTGGCGCCCGACTCTTCATGAAAATGATTTTGACTTTGAGCATCATTTTGCTGCGTATGTATTGCATTAATGGCTAAACCACAGCTCGCACAATACGCCGCACCTTCACGATTTTTCGCCCCACAGTTTCTACAAAACATGTCGTCCACCCCTCAAACTTACTGCTTTATTATTACTGAAATATACTCTATTTTATTGAATTTTGTTTAACAAAACAATCAATCTGAGAAAGGGCGCCACGTAGTCTTATATTTTTGGCAAAAACCCACCCCACCCCACTAATCATGTAAAATGATGGCAAAAGCTATACAAAATCTTATGCAAGATGCTGCTTAGAGTAGTTTTGCCAAGGAGAGAGCAATGGAAAATTTCAGACTTGAACACGATAGTATGGGCGAAATACAGGTCCCGCAGACAGCCTATTGGGGGGCCCAAACCCAGCGCAGCCTCGAGCATTTTGATATTGGTACAGAAAAAATGCCGCGCGAGATTATCCGTGCTTTCGCACTTGTTAAAAAGGCTGCTGCTCGTGCTAACATGCGCCTGCAGAAACTTGATGAACAGCGCTGTGCATTAATTGAAAATGTCTGTGACGAAATACTTAGCGGTGCTTTGGATGAGCATTTTCCGCTTGTTGTTTGGCAAACAGGCTCTGGCACACAGTCCAACATGAACCTGAATGAAGTTATTGCGAATCGCGCCAATGTCCTTGCGGGAGAACAACTACTTCACCCAAACGATCATGTTAACAGCTCTCAAAGTTCCAATGACACCTTCCCTAGCGCTATGCATGTCGCAGCAGTCTTGGCTGTGCAAAACCAACTCATCCCCGCCTTCGAAGCTTTAATACAGGATTTTTCCACCTTAGAGGCACGCTACCCGCAGGTGATTAAGTCGGGACGGACACATTTGCAGGATGCGACACCTATTCGTTTTGCGCAAGAAGTCTCTGGCTGGCGTGTGATGCTTGAACAAACGCGTGAGATGATTCAAAAAACGCTTGAGCCACTCTCCGCAGTAGCCCTGGGTGGAACAGCCGTCGGTACCGGTTTAAATAGCCCAAAGGATTTTGACTTTATAGTCGCAGAAGAATTAGCTTTGCTTACTGAAGCGCCATTCTATACGGCTGCCAACAAGTTTCACGCTCTAACCAGCAAGGATGCATTCGTGTTCAGCCATGGTGCTCTCAAAGCTTTAGCTGCTAATCTCATGAAAATTGCTAACGATATTCGCTGGCTGGCTTCTGGTCCACGCTGTGGTTTAGGTGAAATCACTATCCCTGAGAACGAACCTGGTAGTTCTATTATGCCTGGCAAAGTCAACCCAACCCAATGCGAAGCACTCACCATGGTCGCTGTTCAAGTCATGGGCAACGACGTAAGCATCGGTGTGGCAGCCTCTCAAGGTAATTTTGAGTTAAATGTTTTCATGCCTCTGATTGCGTACAATTTTTTGCAATCCGTGCGCCTGCTAGCTGACAGCATGCGATCCTTCCATTTACATTGTGCTTCAGGTATTTCCGTCAATGAAGAAAAGATGGTTGAAAATATGCAGCGCTCACTCATGCTCGTAACCTGCCTAAATCCCTACATCGGTTATGAGAATTCCGCTAAGATAGCGAAGTATGCTTTTGCCAATGATATGAGTTTGCGTGAAGCAGCCCTGGCTTTAAATTTAGTTTCTGAAGAAGACTTTGATCAGTGGTTTAAGCCTGAGTTGATGGTATAAAGCTGTTAGGCTATCACTTCGTAGGAATTTCTAGTAATACCAGTACAGGATGTTCTCGTAGAGTGGCGGGATAATCACCTCGCCTTTCTCATTGACGACACCGAGCTTTTCATCAACATAAACGATCGCATACCCGTCCTCAAAAAACTTATACTCATCACTATAATAGCCGGACATGTAGAAATCATCATAAATAGGGTTAATGACAAATTTTCCTGCCTTATCAATAAATCCCCATTTGTCGCCAGATTTGACCGCAGCGATGCGATCCTTGTAAAAGTTGTGTGTTGAGTCAAACTGAGGATTAATGAGAATCTTCCCTGTCTTATCTATATAGCCCCATTTATCGCCAGATTTTACAGTAGCCAAACTATTTTCCCCAAAGAGCTCTGCATCATCAAATTGCGGATTCACCACATAATTACCCTTGCTGTCAATGTAACCCCAAGTTTTTCCGTCAAGTGATACATTCAGCAAGCCATTTCTAAACAAGTTTACTTCCTTCTTGTCAGAACGTCCCAAAAACCACCATAGACCGCCAGCAATAAGCAAGACGAGAACGAGCGAAAGTGCAGAGATTAAAGCGATCTTCGCAAATTTGGGTTTAGTTTTAATCGGTACATAATTGGTAGTTGCATGTGGGGAACTCTGAACTTGTTTAGCTCCACAAAAAAACACAGAAGCTGTCCCCTTGTTCAAGCTTTTCACCACAATTAACACAATACATGAGCGCTTACTCCTTCTCCCTTCTTTAATTATTATTAAAGCAAAGGGCAGTGCTTCGAGTAGAAGCCATAAAATCATAGCGAAAAATACAAAAACACCTGAGTTGCCTTTCTTGGTGTTAGTGTTTGTTGCTAGTTTTCCATTATTTTAACGAATATAGTAAGAGTAAGCAATGTACGAAGAGAGCCGTCTCACTCGCTCAAATCGCTATGCTCGGTGTGCCGCTCGCGGTACTCACGTGGGGGACGAGCACACCATATAAGGTTGCGCCATAATCACCCAAGCCTGAACAAAATTCATTGAGAAAACTTGCACCATGCGCTTTTATTTCTTCTGTGCTGACTTTTTACTCGCGTAGTATTTATACAATATTTGTAGCGATTATTGGAGTTGCTAGGAGGGATCAATCTTATTTTTTGGGTGAGTACATTTTGCCAAGAACAAAATCGACTAAACGCGTTGGCAGCAAGCGATTCGCAACGACCAAGACTTTATAAACCGTACCGCCTATGACTTGGCTTTTAGGGCTTTTCTTGTGAGCGATACGCCAAAGATCGCGAGCGACCGACTCAACGGACATGCCATTTTCTTCGTCTTTTTCCATACGCTGGATTGAAGCGCGTTCCGCTGCAGCATAGGGGGTATTGTCATCAATGATGGTTTGGCGAGCTGCAGTAAATGGGGTTTTGATATCGCCAGGGCAGTACACCGTTGCTCTGATTCCTAAATCTTTTACTTCTAAATCTAGACTACGTGTGAGTGTAATTAATGCGGATTTTGTCGAAACATAAAATGCTTGGTATGGAATAGGAACTATGCCACCGACCGAAGCGAGCGAAATGATTCGGCCACTTCTTTGTTTCCTCATTTGGGGGAGCACGGCTTGCATTTGTCTGACTGTGCCAAAAACATTGACGTCGAATTGTCTGACGAAAGCTTCCTCCGCTGTCGTTTCAATTGCGCCACCGATGCCAAAACCAGCATTGGCAATCAGCACATCGATACGACCTTCTTTGGCAATTACCTCTGAAACAGCAAATTTAACCTGTTCGATGTCTGTTGTGTCACAAGGTAGATGAGTAACCCCAAGCACTTCTACATGGCGTCTACTCATTTCATAAACAATATAATTACGTTCCGCAAAATATCGCGCCGTAGTTTGACCTATACCGGACGATCCTCCGGATATGAGTAAGACAGGTTTTCGTGACATAGGGTCTCCTTGTTTCATGACAGCTTGGCTTGTGGGTGAGTAGTCGTTTTGCCAAAATGATACCGTATTTCTCGAAAAAAAGTTCATATAATGTAAAATACTATTATGTAAACGCTCTTGTTAGGTAGGTAAAAGGCAAAATGACACAGAATCAACGCAGTAACGCGGATTTTTTTGAACAACTCCAAGCGAATCTCGAAAGGAGGCGTTCTCTTGAAAGTACAATCAACGCCTACATGCCACTTCAGTTGCTTGCTTGCGACTTGGAGAATAAAACGGCGACTTTTCAATATACTGTAGCTGATTGGACTGCCAATGTTTCAGGAACAATGCACGGTGGTATAACGTCGACACTCTTTGACATTGCCTTGTCGGCCTTCATAATTACGTATTATGAAAACGACAATGTGCCGACGGTTGAACTGCAGATTAATTTTATGAAGCCAATTAAAATTGGGAGTACGCTGGTAATTGAGTGCAGGCTAACAGGTTGGGGGCGCACGATTGTCCACGCTACTGCAGAGGCCTATCGTGAAGGGAGTAAAGTGCCTAGAGCAACGGCAAATGCAGTTTTTTATGCAATAAAAAGCGATCGTTAAACGTGTCGCAAAAACGAATAACAAATGGAAGGTCAGGATATGAACACTAATTTATTAAAAGAATATGCACGTCTAGCTGTCCGCAGTGGGGTCAATCTTCAAAAGGGTCAAGAGTTGAAGCTCTTAATCTCGGTGGAGCAAGTCGAGCTTGCGCGTTTGATTGTTGAGGAGGCTTATGCGGCGGGTGCAGCGGAAGTAAGTGTACAATGGCAAGATGACACCATCGATCGCATGGCTTATCAACATGTGGAGCCAGAGCGCTTGGGTGAAGTTAAAAGTTGGCAAATAGCGAGGCTCGAGCGTGAGGTGGAGGTTTTGCCAGCAGTAATCCATGTGACAAGCACGGATCCTGAAAAGTTTAAAGGTATCGACCCCGCAATTTTGACGCAGGTGGTGTCTTCGCGTCATTTGGCTAGTAAAAAATATAAAGACGCCATGGACAACAAATATCAATGGACGGTCTTAGCAGCTCCTTCAAAGGCGTGGGCGCGGAAAGTTTTTCCTGATTTAAGCGAAGATTACGCGATGGGAAAACTATGGGAACTGATTTTCGCGGCTGTTTATTTGGATGAAAATAACGATGTTATTGAGGTTTGGAACGAACGCAATCGCGCGTTTATCAAGCGCAGCGAAGCCTTGAATTCTATGCAGTTGAAGACCTTGCATCTGAGCAATTCCTTGGGGACAAATTTTAGTATTGGTTTATTGAAGGAATCGTTGTGGATGGCAGGCGGAGAGCTAAGTCTTCAGGATATTTACTACAATCCAAATCTTCCGACCGAGGAATGCTTTACTACTCCCGATTATCGGTCTGCTGAAGGCGTAGTCTATGCTTCAATGCCTTGGTCGGTCCGTGGTTCGATGGTTGAAAAGTTTTGGATTCGTTTTGAGGCTGGCAAAGCTGTCTCATGGGGCGCCGAAACCGGCGAAGATGTCTTGACCGAATTAATCGCAACGGATAAAGGCTCTGCTTATCTCGGCGAGTTGGCTTTGGTTCCCAAAAGTTCACCGATTAACCGTAGTGGCATCCTTTTTTACAATACTTTGTTTGATGAAAATGCGGCTTGTCATCTCGCACTGGGCGAAGCCTATAGCTCTAATGTCCTTGGGTATGAGAGTAAATCCAAGGCCGAACTTTACGACATGGGTGTCAACGAATCCGCCATCCACGAAGACTTCATGATTGGTACAAGCGACATGAAGATTACTGGAGTAGGCTACGATGGTCGCGAGCACTTAATCATGGAAGATGGTGAATGGGCATTTGAGGTTTAGGCTCTTGAGTTTGTTGAGCCACATCAAACAATTTGAATAATAAGGTTTTTGTCTTTATACTCGTTAATGGTTTACAAGCATATTGGCAAAACACGTTCCCGTGGCCTAATGGATAAGGCAGTAGTCTCCGAAGCTGCTGATGTGAGTTCGATTCTCGCCGGGGACACCAATCGAGTAGGAGGCTAGTCATTAATTGGCTAGCCGACCTCTCACACCACCGTA
>CAZNNL010000033.1:0-22446 GCA_964574395.1 uncultured Oscillospiraceae bacterium
CGATCAAAGTGGTCAATATTTGCGGTAAATCCAGGGGTGTACTGAAGTTAGCCAGGGATGCCATGGATTTAGTGGAGATTTTGACCACCCGACGGCTGTTCGCTGCTCAAAGTGGTCAATATTTGCGGTAAATCCAGGGGTGTACTGAAGTTAGCCAGGGATGCCATGGATTTAGTGGAGATTTTGACCATCCACTTTTAGGGGTCGCGAACAAACTGCCAAAACTGTTCGTGTGGGGTTGACAGTCTGGGATAAAACAGGGATTCTTTGCAGAATTTTGAGTCAGCGATTGAAAATTGGACTACAAATGCAAAAGACTAATAAGCAGAAAAGACACACTAGAACAGGGTCAGAGATTCATACAAGAAGGAGAATTATCTGACTCTTTTACCAAGGCTCAACTTGGGCATGGATGCTACCTGGTAGAGAAATTAAATTAACGTCGAATTTCAACGAGGGTTCAACTTCTGAGCTTGCGTTGTGAATTCTCATCGATACTGCCCACCCTTCATCTAATACTATCTGAATAGTATTTTTAGACTCAGGCGCAAAATCAATATGATAAATACGCGATGGCAGTTTTAAGAGCGGAACAGTGACAATTGAGCGCTTCGTCCCAGAAGATCTATTCAGTGTTCCAGAAATATTTACTGCTTCTACACGAGTAACACAGTTTTTCTCATCTGCAATAACTTTATAAAAATCATTTCGCCCAATCAAGTATTGAATTAATGCTCCAGGTACAGAAGAATTACTTTTGTATAAACGTTTTAATTCATCCATAAATGCTTGCAGCACAGGTAGGTAATATTTATCTTCCTTATCTGGGATATTGGACCAGAGCGCTTTTTCATTGTTTTGTCTTCCTAATTCACGCATCTGTCTCAAACGTTGAAACAGGGGGGTTATTTCCAAAAAATACTGTGAAGAACATGGAGTCCCAAACCAGCTAGTACCAAAGTCAATACTAGATGATAAACGACTGTGTTTAACTGCATGGTGGTTGTGCTTACAAGAAATTCCAATCTCCCAATTATTTGTTCGTCTAATGCATAACACATCTCTAACATCACCAACCTGCCCTTTAGCATCACCTTGAATTGATAAGTATAATGGGTTGTCGTTCTGTGGGAATTCTAGCTGAGGCTCTAATCGCAAAAGGACTCTCGTAGCAGCTTGCGCAGCTCTTTCAAACTCATTTTGCACAAAAAAGTGTAGCGAATTATAATTACTCTCAGCTTGCATAGTAGACTTGCTCTCAAGAATATGAACAGTTTCGTTACCATGTAACGCATCATAGAGAGCTAACATACAAGCATACTCAAAGGCTTTACCATTAATATTTTGTTTTCCCATTATTTAACTTTCTGACTTTGAATCGTCTAAGTATAATCGTATGTGATTCGCCACATATTCAGCCAACTTTACAGGTACCGCATTGCCGATTTGTTTGTATTTACTGGTTAAATCCCCGAAAAAAAACATATCGTTTGGGAAGGTTTGTATGGCTGCCGCTTCTCTCCAACTTAACCTACGAGTTTCACCAGAATCGCCAAATTGCCATAGATCTTGAGAAATTCTTTTCATATCAGGAGAACCTGGGAAAAGGGGTACTTGCTTTGCCATAGCTGGGATTGTGTATGAAACTTCATTCCATCCACGTTTTCTGTTACGAGACATGTACCTAGACGAGTAAGGAGCATCACACACTTCGTATTCTTTCGTTGGTTCAAGCTCGTGGAATGCGTCTTTCAAGGTTACAATGTTTTCCCCGCTTGATAGTGGCAAAGAAAAAATCTCAATGTTAAGGTCTTTTCTAAATCCAACGATAATAACTCTTTCTCTATCTTGAGGTACTCCAAAGTTTTTAGCATTAACTAATTGGTAGAAAACATCATAACCACATTCAGAAAAATCCTCATTTATTGCATCAATAATGAGCCCATTTCCCATGGTCAATAGTCCCTTAACATTTTCCCCTACAAAAACAGCAGGTTGGTTCTGCCGAACGAGCTTAACAAAATGTTTATATAAAGTATTCCTTGAATCATCAATCTTTCGCGGTCCACTTAGGCTAAATCCCTGACAAGGGAACCCACCTAAAATTACGTCGCTAATTGGAATTTCAGACATGTCAATCTTAGATATGTCTCCACAAACAACATTTGCATTGCTCCAGCCATTGTGAGTCTTACAAGCATCTTCATCAAAATCGTTTGCCCAAATAGTTTTAAATCCAGCACGTTCAAAACCAAGATCAAGCCCACCTGCACCACAAAACAGGCTTATCATCGTAAACTCTTTCACAGGCATCTACTCCTTTTCTTATTATTGTTTGCTAAGATACAAACTTGATTAACCTAGTTCAAATTTCTCTTAAACATTATGCCAAACATTTGTTTTTTATTCAATATTTAAGCAAAGCAACTTATTTCAAAAAAATCACATCCATTAAACTAAAGCTTATCAAATCCAGCTAGAATTTTCTTGATGGTGTTGAGGTTTCTTGAAGTGAGAATTGATTTGTACTTTTTGTTGCCAAGGGTTTTGCTGCCGAATTCGCTTAAGGTGTTGCCTTTTTTGACGATCCAGTGGAGGTCGTTGGTTTTGCCAAAGAGATTTTCTTTATCATCATGTTCAGAATCAAGGAAGCGTGGATACAGTTGTTCGTACAATGGTTGGTCGCAGAAAAGAATGTAGTGCGTGTAATCCGGAGTCTCGAAGTCCGACTCGTCTAGCAAGGCGTGCAATTCGGTTTGCGTGCGAACTAGGCAATCAATGGGTTTGGACATGAAGGTGGTAAGCGCAGCTGAAATTTCATCTTGAATTTTAGTCTTTGAATTATCGCTCTTAATCAAAAGATTGCCGGAAGCGAGTATGGTCATTGCATTTATGTAGCCCAGCTCTGCAGCAAGCCTCTGTAAATCTGCCATTTTCAAACTTAAGCCGCCGGTGTTTATTCCTCGTAGGAGCACAACATAATTTTCAGCCATATGTTTACCTTTCGTCGCTATATGGAATCTTCTTGTTATCTGTACTTGGATTAGATGAAAAGACACAGAGCCAGACGCAACGTTTACTTGTGTAAACAACTTGGTGTAATTGATGTGACGGAATCCATAGGGAGTCGCCTTTTGCCAAAAGCACCTCTCGCTCCTCCTCACCGAATATCTTTATTTTCGCCTCGCCTTCGAATAGAACAACCCATTCATTTTCGTCTTGGTCATAAATTTCAGAGGTCTGACCATTCGACAAAATGCGTTCTATCCTCAGTCCAGCTGCAGGCTTACCTAGCAATTCGGTGACAAGTTCAGCATCTGTATCAAAGTCTAAACCTTCAAAGATGTTCATGGTCTAGGTCCATTGCGAGCATAATCTTCTACCGCAGAACTCAAGGTTTCTAAAAAACTGGCTTCGCCAAAGGTATTAATTTTAAAAAACACTGCTTGGCTCCCACCCGAAGCTATCGCCACAAGAAACAACTCATTACCATGTCCAACCAAGGTAAAACTGAGGCTCGCCCGATTTCCTCCGAGCATGCTGTAACGCTCGTACACGCGAACAGCCACACGACTGCCTTGTACTTCCACATCACTGCTGCCTTCAATGCTCGCCGACGCACTTTTACTCAACACGGCATTCTCACAAAGTCTTAGAACAGTATCAAAATTTCCGCGCAGAAACTTCTCGTATTTTGCCATAGTATAGCTCCTCTAAATTGCCTTCCCAAACATTAATCAGGATATTTCTTATCAATCTTCGACCAGTTCAACTGCAAGTTGAAACGCACGATATCCTGAATTAATTCCTTGTCCGTCTCTCGTTCATATGGTATTTGAAAAGCACCTTTACTGCTCTTATAGGATTTTAAGCGTTCGGCAAAACCCTCCATCGCAGCCACTCCGGGATAAATTCCCACATGCTTCTTATGCGCCGCAAAGTGTATTTGATTTACCCTTTTCCTAAAGGTTGGCATCCCCCACGCAATTTTCTGCTCAAAGCTAGGCTCAACTTCCATAATCATCTGCTGCAAATCTCGCAACTTTTCTTGAATTTCTGCACGTTGTTCTTCTATGTATAAATCAATTGGGTTACTCATAATTCACTCCTGTATTTATCGACCGGCTATCTAAACCTACGCATATTTTAACACTTTGATGGCATCATAAAACTTAGGGGAGTTTGGCTAAAGCTAGTATTATTGGCAAAAAAACAACCTGTATCCCACATGCAGCCAATAAAGTCTTATTTCCGACGATTTTTCGTCAAAAAAGCAGCTTGTGCGACGATTTCAGGCTCCGAGAGGGCGCTATGAACCTTATTTCTTCGCACAAGCTGATTTATTGTCAATTTTTTACCATGTTTCGGCTTCAAACGCCTCGGTGCGGCGTACAAGCTGCTTTTTTGCCAAATTTATTGGAAAAATTCAAAACCTCCGACCAAACTCACCTTGCCCTAAAAGAATTCAGTACAGCCAAGAAAGTCACGCCAACATCGGCGAAAACTGCGGCCCATAGGGAGGCATAGCCAAGAGTGCTGAGAATCAAAACCAAAACTTTGACGCCAATGGCGAAGTACATGTTTTGGTTAGCGATGCGGAGGGTTTTGCGCGCTATTTGCATGGCGGCGACTATCTTTGAAGGTTCGTCGGTCATGATGACAATGTCAGCGGCTTCGATTGCGGCGTCAGTACCTAAAGCACCCATCGCAATGCCAATGTCGGCACGCGCTAAAACAGGTGCATCGTTCATCCCATCGCCCACAAAAGCTAATTTTCTACGTTCACTGGCAGGCCTAAGCAAGGCCTCTACTTTAGCAACCTTTTCTCCTGGCAAAAGCCCCGCATAATACGAATCAATATCCACATGCTTCGCTACACTTGCCGCGGCAGCCTCTGAGTCACCCGTCAGCATAATGATGCGTTTGACGTTTTCCGCTCGCAAACTTCGCACCGCGGCAACAGCATCTTTCTTAAGTTGATCTGCGATTAGAATATAGCCAAGGTACGTTCCATCTTGCGCAAGATGGACCAGCGTTCCGGTGACCTCAGGCTCTTGCATCTCTATGCCGCGCTCTCGCATAAGCTTTACGTTGCCGACAATAACTAGTCGCCCATCAACCTTGGCTAAAACCCCATAACCAGCGCGTTCTTGCACTTCTGTAACTCTATCCAAATCCAGAGACCGCGCCAAAGCGCGCTGCAAAGACAAGGATATCGGGTGATTGGACGCGCTCTCTGCATGCGCCGCCAAATCCAGCAATTCTTCGCTAGAACCCACAGCCGCCACAATCTTCTGGACCTCAAAACTGCCTTCGGTCAAGGTTCCAGTTTTGTCAAACACGATAGTGTCCGTTTGCGCCAAGGTTTCCAAGTAGTTGCTGCCCTTGACCAAAATGCCGCGTCTTGATGCAGCACCAACCCCACTGAAAAAACTGAGCGGCACAGATATCACCAAAGCGCAGGGGCACGAAACAACCAAGAAGGCCAAGGCGCGATAAAGCCACACATGCCAAGCAGCAGAAAACAGTAAAGGTGGGACGATAGCCAATAAAAGCGCTAATAAAACCACAATCGGTGTATAGACCCGTGCGAATCGGGTAATAAACTGCTCAGATTTAGATTTCTTGCTGCTCGCGTTTTCCACGAGATCAAGGATTTTAGAAACGGTGGATTCTTCGAAAGGCTTGCTTACTTTTGCGAATAGTACCCCGCTTAAATTAATGCAGCCACTCAAAATTTCATCTTCCGGACCGACCTCTTTCGGCAGCGACTCCCCCGTCAGGGCCGACGTATCCAGCATCGAATGACCACTGATAATACGCCCATCTAGCGGAATGCGTTCACCCGCTTTGATCTGCATCACCGCGCCAACTTCCACGTCAAAAGCGTCAACTTGCAGCACACGTCCATCTTCGCCTTTAATATTGGCAAAATCAGGCCGAATATCCATCAACTCTGCAATCGAACGACGCGACTGATCCACGGCATAATCCTGGAAAAACTCCCCTATTTGGTAGAAAATCATCACCGCCAGCCCTTCTGAGTACTCTCCTATATAGAAAGCGCCCAAACTGGCTATCGTCATGAGAAAATTTTCATCCAAAAATTGACCATTAAAAATATTGCGCACAGCACGCCACACTACGTCATAACTCGCTATGGCGTAAGTAAGAAAAACAAGCATCAAACGTAAAAGCCAAAAACGTGGCATAGCCGTCGTTATGGCTTGTGTTGGTGAATGGCTACTTGGCAGAACCAAAATAACAAGGAATAAAACAAGAGAAACTGCAATCCTCAAGAGACGGATTCGCATGTTTTTGCTCAGTGATTGAACGGTCTCTAACGGACTTTTCATGCACGTTTCATCTCCGTATCTGGCTCTATTTTACGGACAATTTTTTCTGCTGCTTCTACAATTGTAGGCATTTTACTTTCGTCCGCGGCAATGACTAGTTTGGTTGTAATAAAATTTACAGAAACACTTTCAACGCCGTCCAATTTAGCAATCGCATGTTCCATTTTCGCAGCACATGCTGCACATCCCAAACCTCTTAATCGAAAATTTCTCGTCATACTATTACCTCACTAACGTGTTCAATGCCCATTTCAAATATGATGCGCACGTGTTCGTCTTTCAATGTGTAATACACCACTTTTCCATCACGGCGACTTTTTACAAAATTTGCTTCCCGCAAAGTTTTTAGTTGGTGGGAAATCGCAGATTTTGTCATGTTCAAAAGCACGGCCAAATCACAAACGCACATCTCGCTTTTATCAAGAGCAGCAACTATGCGCATGCGTGTAGGATCGCCCAGCACTTTAAAAAAACTAGCATTTTGATGCAGGAGCTCTTTTTCGTGCATCTTGTCTCGCACATCTTCTACGACATCTGCATGAATCATTTCACAATCGCAGACATCAAGGACGAAATTGCTCGTTTTATTAACTTTATTTTCTACCATCATTTCCCCTTGCACCACATCGGTTGAGCAAGCACTCAACTGTTTTCTATATGATAATTGAGCAGTCGCTCAATTGTCAATCATGAATAGTCTATGACTTTTGGGCAGGCTATTTTACAAGCTTGTGTCATTTTGCCAATATCAAAGTAATAAATTTGCGTATGGCAAACGCACCCTCTAAACTTAACGCTAAGACTGAAAGCGGAGGTTTACGTGGGGATGTCCAACGAGTCCAAAGATTTAGCCAATGCTAAAGAAAAACAAGACAAAATATTTCCTGCCCCAGTACTTCTAGAAGAGACGAAGGCTGAGAAAACACGTCCGCGCTCCCCTTTCCTGCTCCACATGGAGGGAACTCCCGAAGAACTAGACGCACAAATTGTGCGCAATAAGCGACGCAAGATTATCGTTATTGCAGTGACGGTGGCTGTCCTATGCGTTGCAATTCTGACGCTCTGGCTCTGGTGGACTTCTGCAGGTCAACGCATCAGGCGAAGTTTGAACGAGAACAAACTCAATCAAGCCATTTCAATTTATCAAGAAGATTTGGCTGGCAAAAACGCCACTAAAGAAAAAGAACTCTTAAGCACCGCCTTGGACGAGAAAATAGAAGACAGCTTAGAAAAGTATTATAGGGGCGCTATCAAAGTCGAAGAAATGCGCACCATTTTAGACGAAATTGCAGCATTTGATTTTTACTTAAACCCTGCAACAATCGATGCAGCTCAAGATAAAATTGCACAACGTGAGCTTTCTAGAGCCGCTTATGCGGAAGGTTTGGCTCAGATAGAGGCGCAAGACTATGTCTCCGCACTAAAGAGCCTCGCCCAAGTCGAAGAAGCGGATCCAAATTATGAGCAAGCCAAGATTCAGTTGGAATTTGCTACCAAGAGCTATGTAGATGGGACTATACAAGCAGCAGACGAGTTAAGTAGAGCTAAGAATTTTACTGCTGCCGTGACTAGAATCGATCAGGCGCTAAAGGTTTTGCCATTAAGTCGCGAACTTAAAGACAAACGCGCAGCCTTGAAAAAAGCCGAAGAGGAAGAAGTTTTAGCCAAGCACTTACAGGATGCGAATAAACTTGCTGCAGATGGGGCCTATCTTGACGCGATTGACTTGCTGCGTAGTGATGTAGAATTAGCCAAATTGCCAGCCGTGCAGTCAGCGATCGATATTTTCAGCAAGCAATACGTGACGCGGGCATTGCGTTGGGCTGAAGAAGACCTAGGTCGAAGAGACTACGACGCTGCCATTAACACCTTAGAAAACGCGCTTTGGCATTGGTATGACGACTCTTTACAAGTAAAACTAAATGACGTCTACGCGCGTAGGCCACGCAATTTCGTAGAGCTGAGCAGCGGTCCCAATGCGCTTTATAGCACGGGAGAATTTGATGTCATAAGTTCAAAAGATGAACATTTCACTAGTGGAAACATGGCCAAATTCAGTGGCTCGCAAAGCCTCACCACACAAAACGCTTCATTTGCCACCTACACTTTAGACCAAGAATTCGTCCGTTTTGACGGCACCATCGTCATTCCTAAAGAGATTCCGCTGCTTCAGAGCATGTCGCTGGTAATCAGTGACCAAGACGGCGCCATTCTTTACTCTAGCCCTACATTGAATAGTGGGACTGGTTCTCTGCATTTCTCCCTTGATGTAAGCGGCGTTAGCTCACTAACAATCAAGCAGAATATGCTAGATATTCTGCCTGTTGAACATGTTTTGTATATCTATGAAGGCTTGTTTCATAAAGAGTAAGTTTGTCTAACTCAATTGACCACATTAATCGGATTACCGCTAAGGTACGCCTTTACGTTGTCCACCGCTACGTCGCGCAGCCTAAGGCGTGCGGCTAAAGGGGCCCAAGCGATGTGAGGGGTAATGATGGTGTTGGGTGCGCGAAGGAGCGGGAAATCGGCTGGGGGTGGTTCTTTTGCCAATACGTCCGTTGCATACCAAGCGACTTTTCCGGACTCTAAAGCGGCAATGATGTCTTCATCTTCAACAATGGGGCCGCGTGAGGTATTGATGATAATGACTCCATCACGCATTTTGGCAATGCTGTCCTTGTTGACTAAGCCACGCGTTTCTGCCGAAAGTGGTATATGGAGAGACAGAACGTCAGATTCGGAGAGCAGTTGGTCTATGCTGACAAACTCAACGCCATCTTCGCTACCGAATTGACGACTACGACTGTTGGCTAAGACTGTCATACCGAAGGCGGTGGCGATTCGAGCGACGGTTTTGCCAATCGCACCATAACCCCACACACCCATGGTCTTGCCCGCCAGTTCAATCAGCGGTAAATCCCAGAAACTAAAATCCTGGTTTTTCGTCCAACGCCCCGCACGGACGAGGTCTGAATGCTGACCGACATGGTGGCACACCTCAAGCAGCAAGGCAAAAACCAACTGCGCCACTGAATCCGTACTGTACGCCGGAACATTGGTCACGCTTATACCTTTAGACCTAGCATAGGCGGTATCAATCAGATTGAAGCCAGTTGATAATTGACCGATGTAGCGTAGATTAGGGCAGGCATCAAGCAGCTCTGCCTTATAACGACAGCTGTTGGACATGACCATCGTCGCATCGCCAATATGCTCTATCATCTCGCCTTGCTGCGTTGCAGGGTAAATTTTCAAATCCACAATCTTGGCTAAATCGTCCCAATTTAAGTCACCATGACTTACGAGATCCGCATCCAATATGACCAATTTTTCCATGTCTATCTCCTTATAAACTTATCCACCAATTTGAACATTCAAATGGTAACCTTCCAAAGTCTTTTTATGCAGGACTAGGTCCTCCTCATGCAGGCTTTTCACACCAGTAAAGGCGTATTCTTCGCCAAGCATTTCGTACTTCGATTCACCCATTTGATGGAATGGCAAAAGGTGCACTGTCTTCGCACCTATCTCATTTAACAAACGACCAAAATTCGCGGCATCCTCTAAACTCGCATTGAATCCTGGAATTACCGGAATACGTACAATCACATTGGCATCTGTCGCAAGCAAACGGCGCAAGTTGTCAATCATGAGCGTGTTTCCAACGCCAGTACCCAGGCGATGCTGCGTTTCTTCGTAATGTTTACAATCATAGAGGAAGGTGTCGGTGACAGGAATCATTTTCTCTAGGTCTTCCCACGCACAGCAGCCAGTCGTTTCAATGGCAGTATTGAGGCCTTGCTCTTTAGCTGCCGTTAAAATAGCTAGAGCAAATTTAGGTTGGTACATACATTCGCCACCTGAAAGCGTGATGCCCCCACCCGACTGATTGTAAAATACTTCATCTTTTAAAACTTCTTCAATAACTTCAGCAACAGTAGTTAATTCACCCTCCATCTGTAAGGCTTCTGGGTAACACACCTTGACGCAATCGCCGCAGCGCGTGCATATTTCGCGATCAATCTGTGGATACTTATGAATCATCGGATCATCACTAGCACTATCCGATTCATCAACAAAAGTAATCGCACCCGTTGGGCAAGCGTGTTCGCAGGCTCGGCAGCCAATGCAATTTTTGCGATTGAAAATGAGCGAAGGGCGACGTGAAAGCGATTCTGGATTCGCACACCAGCGGCAACGCAGCGGGCAACCTTTAAAGAAAACGATCGTCCTAATGCCTGGGCCATCATGCACAGAATAATGTTGAAAATTAAAAACAATACCTTTTGACTGGTAGAGGGGATTATCCTTATAGGCTTCTACAGTAAACATGAAGTGTAAACCTTTCCTTGTCTGCACAATGTAATCTGCCTAAACACTAGGTATCTAGCGTTCATGCATTCTTACTCATTCTTATTTATACCTATTATGACTGAGAATTATAATATTTTCTAGACTAGCCCCTACTTTCATTCGAAAGTTAAAATTTTGTTAACGTAAATATTTCCATTGACATTTGAACATTTACTCGATAGACTAAATGCGTTATAAACTGGAAAATTTTAAACATATTAACTCGTCTTAAGAAGACAAAATACAGAACAAGCCATCTCACCCGCAGCCTTTTATTATTATTGGCAAAACCCCCAAACTAGAAAGGAAACTCGAAAATGAATGATTTTTTCGGCCAATCAAGCCCCAGAGTCCAAAAGATGCGCGCTAAGCTCCTAGACTTCAAATCAACCGTCTGTATCGACCGCGCTCGCATCATTACCAAGGTTTACAAAGAGCATCCCGAACAACCCATTGTTCTAAAACGTGCTTTGGCCATGCAGGCGATCCTCGAAGAAATGCCCATATTTATTGATGATGGCGAACTGATTGTTGGCAATCAGGCTACCGAACACCGCGGTGCACCTATCTTTCCTGAATATGCAGTAGACTGGATTGTCGCTGAAATCGACGAGTTCGACAAGCGCCCTGGCGATCGTTTTTACCTTGACGAATCTTTAAAACCTGAGCTGCTCGAAATCTGTGAGTTCTGGAAAGGCCACACATTAAAAGATAAAGCTCTGGCCATGATGACCGAAGAATCACGTTTCCTCTACGACATCGGCATGATTAAAGCCGAGGGTAATATCACCTCTGGTGACGCACATATTGCTGTCGATTATGGCGCAGTGCTTAAAAACGGTTTGAAAGACACCAAACGTCGTGCTCAAGAGCGCTACGATCGTCTAGATATTTCTAACTTCGAAGATTACAAAAAGCAATTCTTCTTGAAGGCAGTAGTTATCATGTGTGATGCGGTGGTGACATTCGCGCATCGTTTTGCCAAACTTGCTGAAGAACAAGCCGAGAATTGTACAGACGAAGTCAGAAAAGCAGAACTCTTACGTATCGCCCAAACCTGCTACAACGTGCCTGAAAATCCTGCAACAAGCTTCTACGAAGCCGTTCAAAGCACATGGCTCATCCAACTGATTCTCCAAATTGAATCCAACGGTCACTCCCTCTCCTTTGGTCGTCTTGACCAGTACCTCTATCCTTTCTATGCGAAAGATAAATTGGCTGGCAAAATCGACGAAGAAGGCGCATCCGAACTTCTCGAGTGCCTCTGGATGAAGGCTTACACCATCAACAAAATCCGTGCTTGGACACACACACGCTTCTCAGCAGGTGGTCCTCTCTATCAAAACGTCACCATTGGTGGTCAAACTAGAGATGGCAAAGATGCCTCCAACGCACTGTCCTACCTAGTACTCCGATCAGTCGGGCGTATCCGTTTCACGCAACCAAACCTCACCGTACGTTACCACAGCGGCATGCCGAAAGAATTCCTACAAGCAACGCTACAGGTCGTAAAGCTCGGTTTCGGTATGCCAGCCTACAACAATGACGAAGTTATTATTCCTTCCTTCATCAAATTAGGCGTTTCCAAAGAAGACGCTTACGACTACTCCGCAATCGGCTGTGTAGAAGTTGCTGTCCCTGGTAAGTGGGGTTATCGCTGCACCGGCATGAGCTTCCTCAATTTCGGTAAAGTGATGATGTCCGCCCTAAACGATGGTGTTGAGCCACTCTCCGGTAATAGACTATTGCCTGCACGTGGCAAACACTTTAAAGACATGGAAAGCTACGACGAAGTTTTCGAAGCGTGGTCCAAAGCCGTACGCTACTTCACCCGTCAAGCAGTCATCATGGATACTACGGCAGACTATGCTCTGGAAGTTGAAGTACCCGACATCCTGTGTAGCGCATTAACCGATGATTGTATCGAGCGCGGCTTAACCATCAAACAAGGTGGCGCGGTGTACGATTATGTCTCTGGCTTACAAGTTGGTATCGCCAACCTGGGTAACTCATTAGCAGCGATCAAGAAACTGGTATTTGAAGAAAAAGTCATCAGCAAAGATGAACTTTGGAATGCGCTAGAAAGCAACTTCGAAGACGAAGAAGGCGAACGCATCCGTCAACTCCTCATCAACAAGGCTCCGAAGTTCGGTAACGACAACGACTACGTTGACGACATCCTGGTCGATGCTTACGGCGAATATATCGACGAAGTTCAAAACTACAAGAATACACGTTATGGACGCGGTCCTATTGGTGGTGGCTACTACCCTGGTACATCTTCCATCTCAGCTAACGTTCCTCAAGGCAGCAGCGTTTCAGCTACGCCTGATGGACGTAAAGCTCGCGAACCCCTAGCAGAAGGCGCTTCCCCCTCACACGGCACAGACGTCTCCAGCCCAACGGGTGTCTACAAATCGATGGGTAAACTCCCTAACGATCGTATCACCGGTGGCGTGCTCTTGAACCAAAAGCTTTCCCCAGAGTCTGTAGCTACCGAAGCTGGTGAAGAAAAACTGATGGCATTGATTCGCGGCTTCTTTGATGATCTGCACGGCTTCCACGTGCAATACAACATTGTCTCTCGTGAAACGCTTCTCGAAGCACAAAGAGAGCCACAAAAACATCGCGACCTCATTGTGCGTGTAGCTGGTTATAGTGCTTTCTTTAACGTGCTTTCAGCAGATACACAGAACGACATTATCGGCAGAACAGAGCACACCCTTTAAGCATTAAGAACCAATCGTGTGTCAGAGAACAAAATTAGATTTGTTAAAGATTGATTAAAAATTACGTAAACAGCATAATAAGCTTAGCACCTAAAATGCTGAGCTTATTCTTTATCAAAGGGGTAGATATTAGCTATGGAGAAAACGGATCAATATACTATCGGCATTGACTGTGGCGGTACGAAAGTAGCCTTTGGCCTCTTCGACGCAGAGCAAAAGATCATTGATCGCGAGCGTATCGATACTTGCCTCGAATGTAGTGCCGAAGAACTGCTGACACAAATCGCGAAAGTTGCTCTTGAATTGCCTAAACGCAATGGATTAGACCCTAGTAAATTAAAAGGTGTCGGTGTAGGTTTTCCGTCGATGATAGATTTAAATACGGGCTACATCATCATCACTTCTGCTATTCCTAACTTAAAAGAATGTGAAGCACAAACGATACTTAGCAATCTCTTTAATGCACCTGTAGCCATCGGGAATGATGGACATTGTGGTGCCTTGGCTGAGCATGCTTATGGGGCGGGCAGAGGTTTTGCCAATATGCTTTACGTCCCCTTCTCAACAGGAATTAGCTCGGCAATCATTATGGATGGACAATTACGTCGCGGGACTTTTGGTACAGCTGGCGAAAGTGGACACATGATTGCCACCCCAGGCGAAGGCGTGCGTTGTGGCTGTGGGAACAAAGGTTGTTTCATGTCCTATATTTCTGGGCGCTATATTGTTGAACATATTAAACTTTGGCTAGCTGCTGGTGAAACGAGTGTCATGCTGGAGATGGCCGATGGTGATTCCCATAAAATTAATGGCCGTATTCTGGAAAACGCTTATAAAGCAGGAGACCCCATGGCCATCAAAGCCATTAATCAAATGGTTCGCTTTATGGGCCAGTGGCTCTTTAATTTGTTTATTACTTTCAATATTAATTGTTTTGTTTTTGGTGGCGGGCTCGTCAACATGGGAGACATGTTTTTTAAACCCTTACGCGCAGAATTCGAAAAGTATATTGTGGCAAAACCGCGTGGCGAAATCTTCTTCAAGTTTGCCGAACTAAAAGACGATTTCGGTATCATCGGCGCCGAGCAATTAATCTATCTTTGATTTGTCACTTAGCATTAAAAGAATTCAGCACCAGCTGGGAAATCAAATTCAAATGCAAGTGAGATTTCTGTGTATTCAGCTTCATTTTTCTTAAATAGAAAACCGTAGAGGTTTTCGCAAATTTGAACGCAAGCACGAACGTCTGTGGCACAACCGTGCTGCTTTTGCTCATGGTAGCTTTCAACTTGAGAAAAAACTTCTTCATGAATCTGGCTAAAGGAGTTTATTAGAGCGTGCCCTTCAGAAAAGATGTCGCTTTTAGCCTTAACGTAACGATGAATTTCACGCTCGTAATGCAAGTGTTCTTTAACATTGCCGATGCCACCGGAAGCGTGCACCGTGCAGCAAAAATCGCTAAGATAGTGAGCGATAGCACCGGCTCTAAGGGCTTGGATAAAACCGGTGCGGCTCGATTTTGCCAAACGCTTTATTTTCATTTCAATGTAGTTTCCCGAAAGAGGATAAAAGTGTCTATGAATGAATTGGTTTATGCTTAAATCCGGGAGAATTGTACCGATGCAAAACAGTTTCGCGCGTATACCGAAGTGTATGTGATCTGCTAAAGAATTATGCAGGCGGTTGATAGCGATTTTTGCCATTTTGTAGTGTGTTCCAACTTTCATGAGCACTCCTCATTTCGTCTACAGAGTTAGTCCGCTAAATCCATAGTAGGAGCACTAGATTAAAAGAAGTTTAATTCGTCTTTAAAATTCGACCGTAAATAGCAAGGTCTCCAAACTGTTAACATAGAGACCTTTTCTTGTCATGATTGTTGTCAAGCTGTACAAGTTTCCCGCTTAGGGCCTAATGTAAGCGAAGCCTTCTGCCTGCCTTTTTACGAGTTCTGCTACCCCAGCTGGCACAACGTTTACATTTGTAATCAATGTACTTTCTTCGATATTTTCTTTCTTTAAAGCATTTCTACAAGCGGCAATACCGACATGGTTTGCGAGGAGTGATTGAAGTTGTTCTTCTATATTATTTTTAATAGCACCTTCGCTGCTGAGTGCACTCACCGCAACACTGTTCGCCAAGATAATAATTTCAGCGACTTCTTGCTGTTCTTTTGCATAAGTCAAAAGATTATTCACGTTAGATAGTGTAAGTTGCCATTTTTCTAATTCGTCTACGTGGAAAATAACTCGCATTTTCATCTCCTTTTACATAAGGTCTTTCTTTTTTAGCCAGACTACACAGAGCACCGATAACAAGATGGTAATTAATACTATGCCTAAAAAGGCAAAAGGACTTGCCGCCCATGGTAAACCAACGTTCATACCATAAAACCCAGCTGTTACACACGGAATTGTAATAATAATGGTTAGCGAGGTTAAGGTTTTCATTATTTCATTTAAGTTGTTTTGAATGATACTAGAAAACGTGGTGTCTAGTTGCATTAACATTTGCCTAGTTTGATCTATCATCTTCTCTGCTTGATGGTTTTCTACTAAAACATCGTGTAACCACTCGCGACGTATCTCGGTATCAGCCAAGTATTCTGTGTTGCTCAACTCTTTTATGATGGGGTGGTTTTCTGTGACAGCTGTACTGAGATAAACAATACTTTTATCTAACTCAGCTAACTGCAGCAAAGTTTCCGATTTAGTCGATTGCCGTAAGCTCTTATGGATAAGATTCACACGCTCTTTAATGTCGCGGATAGCCATGACATAGGCTCTAGCGATTTGCCAGCCCAATTCAATAATGAAACAACGTTCATTGATCGGCTGTTTTACAAGAGTAAATTCATTGTGAAGAATCGTTTCAATAAACGCAGGATTTTTTTTGACACAAGTAATGACAAAATCGCGCATAAGAATGACTGAAATAGTACGTGTTTCGTAAATGCCTTGTTCTTTTTGTGCATCTGGTTCTAATGGATACAGAAGTGAAATCAGTACCGGTTTCTCTGGCTCACGCTGAAGTATTTTTTCTGCTCTAGAAACTTCATCCGGATCGAGTGTGGATTGAAGATAGTCGAGAGGAAACTTTAGGCGTTCTGAGATTTCCTGCATTTCATTAACTGCCGGACCTTCAAGGTGGATCCAATTGGCATTTTCAATGCTATCTTGCTCTAGAACTCTCCCGTTCTGCTGCACTTGATAAAAACGCGTCATACATCACCTCTGCCCGTCTTTGATTCCCCAGCATTTTTTTGGATCTGCGCTACAAGAAACATAAATACATTATACAGCGAAACACTCTAAGACGTTGTAATGGCAAAACCATGATAGAATCAGCATTTTTTGTTCACTTAAAATGCTGATTTTTAACTTTCACACCTAAATAATTATCAAATGTATGTAATTTAATAATATTTGTTAACTTTCCCATCTAGTTTTTTAAGTTCAGTGCTCTTAAAATATTAGTATGCACAGCTTTATTTTAAATCAGATTAAGCTTTGCAGCCATGTATTTTACGTTTTTTGAGGAGGGAAATCTGAATGAAAAAGCTTAAGCTGTTCTTATCTTTAAGCCTCGCAATAGTACTACTATTTGCTCAAGCTGGTTTTTCAAGAAACTTATCTGCGGAATCTATCTCATCTAGCGCAGATGTTCTGCAAACTGAAGCTTCTGCTTCTGAAGAGCCTACACTTGCTACCCTGAGCGAAACAGAGCTTGTTAGCACTCCGGTTGACGATGCCACAGTTGCTGTAAGCGAAGTTACAGAAACTAGCACTGAGGTAAGCAATCTAGTCAATGAGTCCACAGCATCGTCCACGGATACAAGTTCCAGTGAAACTTTACCTAACACTGAAGAAACTCCGAGTGGTGCTTTAGACCCCTTGACTGATTTAACGCCACTCGAAGAAAGCCAAGACAATCCACTTGCAATGGCTGAGCTGCAAATGATGCCACTAGCCTTGGCTACAGGTGAAATTCAAATAGCTGTCACTAATATGGTGCTTGAAAACCAAGACTATATGCGCGCACAATATTATGAATTTCATCCGCTAAGTTTTGACTGGACGCACACTGGACAAGTTACAGCTGGTCAATACTTCACCATTAAAATCGATCCAGAATTAAACCTGCATCCAAACACGCTAGATTAACTCCCCGATTTAAAATATTTAGAAACAGTTATTGCAACGCCTACCGTCGATATAGGAACGGGCACGGTGACTTATACTTTTAATAAGCAAGCAGAAGGTTTAGCAGACTTTTCTGGACACGTACAAATTAACGTATCTATTAAAGGTCCTGGCGACGGGGTTACATTTAGAGATGTCAATGGCGATGGCATTAATGATGTGGATGCGAATGGCAATTACAAAGCCGGTACCAAACAAACCATTCATATCACAGTTGGTGACCAGGTTGAAGCAATCCTTATAACCCACATTGGATTTCCAACGGTTCCTGAATCAATTTTCAACGTCAATAGTTGGATGAATACTAACGTACTAGAGCACAGTATCCCTTGGGACCCATCAATTAAAGGGGATTTTATCCAAGCATTTGTTGAAGTAACCAGAAATGACCAGTACCAAGACAAGAGCCTACAGATCAACCCACCTGCCAGAGACACCAAATTGCATGTATTTTCTGCTATAGATGTTGGCCCCTTCGTGGTAGAGGCAGGAGTCCGTATTACCCAAATGGACGGTGTTTGGAACTTGCCCACGCAAACGGTTACCTACACGAAAACCTCCACAAAGTATTTTTCTTATGCAGACTTAGGTTATACGCCTGGTAGTGATAATTTCACGGTTGATTTTGCCAGCTTAGGCTATGACAATCCAAAGAAACCTGAAACAACTTACAACGTCGAATATTTTGTCCACCATAAAGGAAGCATTACTTATAAAGATGCGAATGGTAATTCAAATAACATGGCGAGTTTGACTTATTTCGCAGATTGGAATTATACGGCAGAGCCCAGCGACCCCTTAATTTCCTATCAGGATGGTGCGTTCTGGTATCCAACACGAGCCGGAGCATCGGCCGATGCAAATGCGCGCCCAGTGTTCGATTTCTTATCAGTCGAAATTACCAAAGCTTGGAATGCAGGACCTGCAGCTCAAGAAGACGTTCAGTTTGTTCTTCTTGCTGATGGGCAAGCAGCAACACGATTCAATTGGGCTACTACGTCTTATGTCGAGATTCCAAGTGAGGAATTAGTTTTGCCAGCAGGTGAAACATCCCTCCTCTTCAATAATTTACCTTATCGTGATGCTCAAGGAGCCATCATCGAATATACGGTTGAAGAAATTAATGTGCCTGGATTTACTAGTAGTAGCACACAAACGGGCTTACAGTTCAACTTTATGAATGAGGTATTTACAGAAATCGCGGTCAGCAAAAAATGGGTAGATGACAATCGCAATGAGCATCCTGATGTCATTGTTAATCTTTTGGCCGATAATGAGCAATATGCAGCAACAATATTGAATGCTGCCAATAATTGGACCGATATCTTCGATAACTTACCAAAATATAACATGGAAGATGGGGCTGAAATCGCGTATACCGTGGCGGAGGAAGCGCTCGATGGTTATGTCGCAAGCATCACTGGTGACATGGCAGACGGGTTCCTGATAACGAACACAGCAAGCGAAACAATCAATATCCCTGTAAAAAAACAGTGGGTGGGCCCTGCACTAAGCGAAGTCAAGGTTAACTTGATGGCAGACAGCGTGGATAGCGGATTAGCCTTGACGCTGAATGCTGCAAACAATTGGCAAGGAAGTTTCGAAGTCGAAAAATATGACCAAACAGATGGTCACGTAATTGACTATAAGATTTCTGAGCCGGACAACACCAATTACCAAAGCGTTATTACTGGAAGCGCGGCCAACGGTTATACCGTAACCAACACCATTGGAGGCAAGGTTTCTGTTGGCGTTACAAAAGAATGGAAAGGTGCAAAGAAAGATTCCGTTACGATCAAGCTATTGGCAAATGACGTAGAGACGGGCGCTTTTATAACACTTAACGAAGCTAATAAGTGGCAGCATACCTTTACTGATTTAGAAAAGTACAAGAATGGTATCGAAGTTAAATACAGCATCAAGGAAGACGCCATTGTTGGTTATGACAGCACAATAAGCGGCGATATGGCAAAAGGCTTTGTGGTCACCAATACCGAGCAAGAAAAAGCAGAGCCAACTCCTACAACGACTCCAACGCCGACTACTGAAGTTACAACAACAACTACGGCCGCAGGCACGACAACGACAGCAGCGGCAACTACGACAACAGCGGCTACTACCAAAGCTGCGGTCCCCAGAACCGGAGAAAATGCTTCATCTGGTATTGTTGCTGCCCTAGCATTAATTGTTTTGGCCAGCACCTTGTGCATCATTGTTTTAAGGCGCAAAGCTGACCATACTAAGCTTGAAAAATAGTTGGCAGTGGTGGGAAATTGCTTAATAACTAGCAATCGTCAATCGACTCGATGAAGACACTTTGTATTTAATACTTAGTGTCTTCTTTTATCTTTGGGGAGGGGGGCGGCAGCTTGCAATGTGGACAGTTTTGACGCTCTCGGGGAGCTACGGCTACGAGAGCGACAATTTTGGGCACTTGCTAGTGCACCAATAGTTGTCAGCAGCTAAAGATGATAGAATAAACAGCGACACATATGACGGAGGAAAGACATGAGTTCAATTATTATTCCAAAAGGCTATAGTTCTAAGCTGAGCCTATATGAGACACAGACCGCTATCGGAACCTTGAAACCTTTATTCGAAAGGCACCTCGGTCGTGCGCTAAATCTAAAACGCGTCTCAGCCCCACTGTTTGTGGATCCAGCTACTGGCCTGAATGATAATCTCAGCGGTATTGAAAGACCTGTATCTTTTGATATAAAAGATATTGGCAAAAACGCTGAAGTCGTCCAATCCCTCGCCAAATGGAAACGCATGGCCCTCGGAAAATACGGTTTTAATCCTGGAGAAGGACTCTTCACTGACATGAACGCCATTCGTAGGGACGAAGAATTAAGTAACCTTCATTCCGTATATGTAGACCAATGGGACTGGGAAAAAGTCATCACGGAAGACGAAAGAACAGAATTGTTTTTAGAGAAGAGCGTCTCCGCCATAGTCCATGCTTTGATTAACACGATGGATGACATCCAAGCCCTCTTTCCACAACTCACCAGACAGCTTAGCTCCACTGTTAGCTTTGTTGACTCACAAGAATTAGAAGATCGCTGGCCTGACAAATCGGGCAAAGAACGCGAATACCTCTATTGCAAAGATCACCCTTCCTGCTTCATCAAAAAAATAGGTGGCGCACTGAAAAGCGGTAAACCTCATGACGGACGCGCTCCTGACTATGACGATTGGGAGCTGAATGGCGATATTTTAATTTGGGATGACATTCTTGAACAACCTGTTGAAATTTCTTCTATGGGTGTTCGCGTTGACGCCGAGAGTATGGCACGCCAATTGAGCATCGCCGGTTGTGAAGATCGTGCCTCCCTGCCCTTCCACAAATCTGTTTTAGAAGGCACCGTGCCTTTGAGTATTGGTGGAGGTATTGGGCAGTCGCGTGTGTCGATGTTGATTTTGCAAAAGGCCCACATCGCCGAAGTTCAAGCCGCAGTCTGGGACGAGGCCACAGCCACCGCCTTAAAGGATGCTGGCATAGCAGCACTGTAAATTTTCAAAAGCACCTTTCTATTGGCAAAAAAACTACTTGTACGCCAGAAATCATAGAAAAATCACTTTTCAAGGGGATTTTTTGACAAAAAAACAACCTGTGCGACGATTTCAATGGTTTTGACTCGATTTTTTTCGCACAAGCTGTTTTATTGTCAATTTTCCGACGATTTTCGTCCAGAAACCCGATTGCTCAGCGCACAAGCTGCATTTTTGTCAATTCTAAGAAGCAACGAGACCCAAACCAACGCCCCACACTCACATCTCATCTGGTTTTCTATACGCAACACGATTGCCACGCGGTCTATACCAAATCGGAAGTGTTTCACCGATCGCTGGGAAATTTGTTCCTTCAATCACCGCATTTACTGGTAAATCAATTGGCCTACCTTCGTACCATACTTCAATCTGGTATCGAACAAGCGTCCTTTCATCCGTGGTCAAGCCAGTGACTTCTCGCATCCGAATGACACCGGTCGTCGGAACATAACCCTTACGCTCGAAGTAGCCAGCGGAGTTAGCCTTTCTGTTTGGTAAAAGCCTAAGCAGCCATAAAAGCACTTGCACGATGAGGAAAAATGCCCCAATCCCCACAATCACCTTAGCTGTCGTCGTCTGCAAAAAAGCCGGCAATAAAGCGATTGCAAAATCCACACTGCGCACTTCTTCACTCAGCATTTTAGCCGAACCACGCGTAATCTCCTGCGTCGCTAAATCATAGCGCCATGCTAGTTCTCGACTAGAATAGGTCAGTGCATCTTTATCCAAGGACAAATCCGTAGGGTTAAGAAAAATGCCCACAGATTTTAGCTCTTCTTCAAGCTTCAGGATTACAGGTTTCAAACGCTCAATTTCCGTTTGATTCATACCTAATTCCTTAGCCATAAGGGTATGCCACTGTTCATCAGTTAAACTAACAGACCAAACACTAAAAAGTACGTCCAAAGGATCGCCTGCCTGCTTAAAATCGACAAGCTTAAATCCATCTTGGTCAACACGAAGCGTCTCTTCGTGTTCAGCTTGGCCTGTGGCAAAGTCGCCTTTTTGCGCTAGAATAAAATAGGTTTGATTCCCAAACGAAGATGGATTCGCCGAATCATAAAGCCCCTGCGGCCAAGTCTTTTTCTCCTCGCTCACCAGCTGCCCATCTTTCACCACTAATCGTTCAATCTCCAACGGCTCCTGCTTGTATGTAATAATCACCGTATAATAAAAAACTTGAAGCTTATCCCCAGATTGGATAATGCGGTTTAATTCATACAGCGAATCCTGCTTAATTCAAACAGTCCA
>CAZNNL010000034.1:0-22400 GCA_964574395.1 uncultured Oscillospiraceae bacterium
CTGCTACCAGTCATCTTGGGCTATTTCTTTGCCTTTTTGCTGCAAAATTCGGGTTTTTGCTTCGATTTATCCAATTCTATTTCGTTTGAGCTACAATACACTGCACACTGGTGGGGTGCTTACAAATCTAAAGGAATGATTTAAAATTCCGTTTTCCCTAAGTGTCAGAATTTGGACTACAGAAAGAAAACGCACTTTTTTCAGCCGAAAAGTGGCAGAATTTGGACTACAGAAAGAAATTCCAAGCGAAATCTTTCTGTAGTCCAAATTTTGACACCTAACATTATTGGGGAAATGTTTTTGCCATGCTAAAAGTAAACGACCTTCCCAAATGAGCCACAAAACCACGTTCAACCCTGCTATAATCAAAATGTAAATAGAAATTTATCCATTTTATTCATCACGAAACAATACGGAGGATAATAGCATGGTTAGTTCTTTTCATAAACGAAAAATCACCGTTTCACTTATACTTCTGCTCTCACTTTCAATTCTATCTTGTTCTTCGCATGTGCCTTCTATTAATGGCAAAACCACTCAAACCACCCCACCCAACACCGTAGCCCAAACAAGCACTGCGCAACTCACACTCGCTCAAACACCAGCGGAGCCTCTCAGTACACCGACCAAAACCGACCCCAATGTTGCCATTGGCTCCACAGCTAGTAACTGGACTGAAGATAGACAGGTTTGGACGATTTTTGAAAAAGAGGTCGGATTCAACGCGAATGTCACAGCGACTATGATACATTTGCCAAGAATACTACTCGCCACCGAAGACGCTAAAAAAGCCAACGCCAAAATCGATGAACTACAAGATCAGTTAAAAGAATATTACAAAAACACGCTCGAATTTGTAGCCGAAGATACCCAAACGCCCGAGGACTCAGCCTCTTACCTTTTGTACAATTCTCCCCAAGCGAGTTATAGGGTTTTTCAAAACTCTGAGCTGCTAAGCATTTTGATTGAATACCAGGGTGGCGGAAGAATTAACACAGGATTTCTATGTTTTACGTTTGATTTAAAGGATGGAAAGCGTCTTGGGGTTGCTGATTTGGCCAAGAAATACGGGATTAAAGCGAATGAAATCGAGCGGATATTGGAGTGGAATGTGCTTCGTTTTGCCAAAGATTATGGAAAGTTTTTTGGTGCCGCAGAAGAATGGAGCTATCAAAGTTTGACGGGCTACTCCATGCAAGAATTTTGGGAGAATTACGATGCGGATGGCAATGATTTGTATGTTGACGAAACAGGTCAGCTAACGTATATCTTCATTTTTTATACGCCTGCGGGAAGTGGTTCTTATGCCAGTCGCACGCCCATTACGTTGCCGGTTGATGTGAATTATGCAGAGGTGAATCCGATTTTCGCACGTTTTGCTTCGTATCGCGGCGACGACCCCTATGACCCCAAGGTTGACGCATACATTTTCGACCTTGGTGGCATCATGCAGACTGATGACATAACCCCACTCATGCAACGCTTGAATCAATTCATCTACAATTTTGACCCTACCTTTACCGATCCTAGTTTTCTGGGCGTAATGCGTAATGACGGTTTTGATTATCGCTTGGATGCGGTTGGTTATTATTTAATTGTCCCACGCCTTCGCTCGACTACAATTTATCTCGAAGCGCAAGCGATGGATGATACTGGCAAAATCACCCCACTCCCCAACCAACCCTACGGAGCCAGCACCGGCCTCACCGTCATCGGCATCAACCAACACGATCTCTACACTAACGCCGCAGTCCACATCCAAAGTCGCGACAAAAACCTCAATCTCGACATGACGAGAAGCGGCATGGACGGCTCCATTGCCTACCCAGCCAGCATCATCGACGCCAGCTCCGACTTGGATCAACTGGAAAATCCTTACGGTATGAGCAGCTACTTTTTAGAGGAATATCTAAAGTCGCAGTATGAGGGGGATTAGGAAAAATCCAACCGCTGAGTGACAGAATTTGGACTACAGAAAGAAATTGCAACAAAAATCTTTCTGTAGTCCATATTTTGCCACTTTTCGGCGAAAAAACGGCGATTTTCTTTCTGTAGTCCAAATTTTGACACCTAACATAATTAGGCATCGCATGCCGTCAGCTAAACAATCCACACACACCCAATCAATCACCAAACTTTTTCAAAAATACAGAATTTTTCAAGGCCATCAGTAGAGGCAAGCCCAAGGCTGCCAATACAACCAACTCACCCAAGGCAACGGTCGCGATGGAGCCTAAAATAACGGTAGGCTGCTTGCCTAGTTCCAGTAAAAAAGGCAAGTAGGTGCCAACTATCAAGCCGTTGAAGACAATGGTGGGTAGGGTTAACAGCCAAAGTTTGGGGCTAGACCAGCGAAGCTCTCCAACTGGGGGGCGGAGCTTCTGACCTAGCCATTGCGTACCCAAGGCAGCGAGCAAAGTTGCCAAACTCCCTAAAATAATATCAACTGGCCCTAAGTTTCCTGGGTTAAGTAAGTTTGCCAAAAAGCATCCCAAGAACAAACCGGGTGTTGCAGCTGAGGTCAATGCTGGCAAAACCATCAATGCCTCGGCTACCCTAAACTGCACGGGTAAAAAACTAAAAGGTTGAAACACATAGGCGGTCAACACAAAGTACAGGGCAGCCAAAACAGAAGCCAAGCTAAGACGATAGATTTTACTATTCATAATCCATTCTTTCCGCATGATGAATACTCATGCTTCATTTATTTACCTAAGATGTAGCTAATTGAAATGGTCAAACGCCTCACATCTTTAGATTTTACTGATCCATATACCCAAGCAGTCTATCAAAACGCTCTTTCTATTGCACATTTCCACGTATTAAAACCCGGCAATCACTTCCGCATCTAGTTTACGTATCACGGCGATGGCAAAATCAACCGCCGCCTCGTAGTCCGCATAAGCACTAATTCCAAAGTGCGTGTGGGCATAACGTACTGGAATTCCGATAACGATACAAGGCACCCCTCTGTTGGTGCGGTGAATAATACCTGCATTGGTCCCGCCACCTGTGCGTACACCTTCTTGGAAGGGAACACCCGCAGCTGCAGCGGTATCTAAACTGAAACGCTGAAAACGTGGGTTGGTAATCATGGTGCGATCGAAATGGCGCAGCATTGGGCCTTTGCCAAGAATCGTTTGCATGGTGTCGGGACTGCCGAAACTGTCGTCAGCGGGACTACCTTCAAACAAAATCGAAACATCAGGTTTCACCTGCAAAGCACTCACCTCAACGCCTCGTCCACCGACTTCTTCCTGAGAAGAAAATGCACCTGCCAAATCTACATTGAGGGGTTCGCCATCAAGGCGATCAAGGGTTGAGACCAAGGCGGCGCAACCGATGCGACAATCGAAGGCTTTGCCCATAAACCAGTTCTTCTCGCCCAGAATTTCAAAAGGGACATCGGGCACGACTGGTGCCGCGAGACGAATGCCAAAGACTTCTTCAGTTTCCTGTCTAGAACTAGAGCCGATGTCAATCAACATATCGGTAATCTGAGGCACCTTGCTTCTTTCAGCTTCGGACATGTAATGCGTTGGTTTGGTGGCGATGACGCCGGGGACGTCTTTGCCAAAGCGATTTTTGACACGCACCCGGTGTGCGGGAACATGATAGGAAATCCAACTGCCGAGGGGTAGGATTTTTAATAATCCATTTGGCAAAATCGCCTGAACAATGAAGCCAACTTCATCGGTGTGGGCATCGAGCATGACGAGGGGCCTTTTGCCAGTATTACCCGTCCTATCGACATATAAATTGCGTAGTGAATCTTCTTTTAGGCTGCCATAATTCTTGCAGTAATCGCGTAGCAGCGCGACGGTTTCGTCTTCAAAACCTGAAGCGCCATTGGCTTCAGAAAGTTTACGTATGAGTTCTATATTTTCACTTTGGTTCATCATGGGTTGATCTACTTTCGTTTTGTGATTGAGCATCAATTTTAGCACTTTGGTCAAGCTCGTCCATAAGGCTGGCAAAAACTTCACCGATTGGCGCGCGTATGCATAAGTCTACAGAGGTAGACAAATTGGCGGAGAGGTCGATGAGGATCTTTTTGCCAGTATGTGCTTGATATTGAATGAGGCCTGCGGCAGGATAAACCGTCAGCGAAGTGCCGCCGATGATGAGTAAATCGGCTTTTTCGATTGCGTGTATGGCTGAGCGAATGGCTTGTTCGGGCAGACTTTCTTCATAAAACACGAGGTCGGGGCGCAAAATCCCGGAGCACTTACAACGTGGAATACCTTCCGTTTTTTTGACCTCATCGATGGTATAGCGACGTCTACAGTCAACACAATAAAAGCGGCTTCCTGTACCATGGAGTTCGATGACGTGCTGACTTCCAGCTTCTTGATGCAGGTTATCGACGTTTTGAGTGACGACTGTGGCGAGCAGACCGCGGCGCTCCAATTCGGCGAGGGCCAAGTGACAAGCATTGGGTTTGATGTCATCAAGGATAAAATACTTGCGGTAGAAATCGTAGAAGTTTTCGGGTTCGCGCTTTAGGAAGCGAGGGGTCAGGATTTCTTCTGCATGTCTGACTTTGGTATAGATGCCGGTTGCGGAGCGAAAATCGGGGACGGCGCTCTCTGTGGATACGCCTGCTCCGCCAAAGAAAACGGTTGATTTAGCGGCTTTGAGTAGTTTTGCAAAGTCTTTTATTTCTGTGCTGTTTTTTAACTTGCTCATAGTTTCGGTCCTCCTACCATTACTATACAATATAGTCACGAACAAAAAATGAAAGCTGCAACGCACTAAAGGATGTACGATGATTTATTATTTTTCTGCTGAAGGTAATTCAGCTTGGGTTGCCAGAAAAATTGCGCAAGGGACCAAAGATAAAGCGATTTCAATTAGCGATATCAAACGTCGCCAACTTCCACTCGAGCCCCTTGAGCCAGGAGAGCCACTGGGTTTGGTCTTTCCGGTTTATGCTTGGGCACCACCTACTTATGTGATTGAGTTTGTGAGAACGCTAAGCGTGCATCCCGACACGTATGTGTATGCGGTTTGTACTTGTGGAGATGATGCAGGTTTTGCCATAAAACGCTTGGGAGAGAACATTAATGTTACGAGTGGTTTTTCGCTACTCATGCCCAACACCTATGTGCTACTGTCGGATGTGGATGACGAGACTGTTGTAAAGGAAAAAATTGCCGCGGCACGTCAGAAAGTTAAGAATATCTGTGAGGTGGTTAACAAGCGCGAGGCGGTTTTCGATTTTGATAAGGGGATTTTTCCAAGGATAAAATCGTATTTTATCGCGCCGCTATTTCAAATGACGACGCAGGACAAGGATTTTTATGCTGAAGATACCTGTATCTCATGCAATATTTGTGTGAAGGTTTGTCCCAATCAGAACATTGTGCTTGCGGATGAAAAGCCCAAGTGGCTGGGAAATTGCATGCACTGTTTGGCCTGTCTCCACCATTGTCCTGTGCAGGCTATTCAGTATGGCAAAAAGACCAAACGCTACGGACGCTACGTTTTTCCTGCCAGCGAGGAGTAGCATAGGGAAAATCTCCGTCTGCCTCAACGGACCAGAAAGGCGCTCATGTATCAATTCGCTCGATTTCTGTTAGGGCTTTGTTGAGGTAGATGAGGTCGGGGCGCGGGGTGAAGCCGTTGTTTTGCCAAAATGCATTACCTACTTCGTTTTTCGAAAACACCACCAAAGCAACTTTTTTGATGCCTTCGCGCGAATCATCCAAATGGTTTAACCCCATGCCAGGAGTGTTCAGCCATAAACTGTGGACCGCATCATAATCCGCGCTTGTCATTATCCGAATTTTCATCAGTCCTCCACCTCTTCTATAGGCCCGCGTTATACAAAACGGTCTTGACCGCCTTCTCCCAGCCGGTCATGGCTTGCTTCCGCCACTGCTCATCTTTTTCGCTGGCAAAACGCCTCCCCCCCTGCCAAACCCGCTTGAGTTCATCAGAATTTTTCCAATACTTAACGGCCAATCCTGCCAAAAATGCAGCACCTAATGCGGTTGTCTCAACGCTTTGCGGACGTATCAAGGGGATGTTCAACAAGTCGGTTTGAAACTGCAGCATCACATCGCTGTTAGAAACGCCTCCATCCACACGTAACTCAAGCAAATCCCTAGCCATATCTTTTTCCATCGCGCGACAAACATCCGCCGTTTGAAAAGCAATCGACTCCAGTACCGCTCTACAAATCTGCGCTTTATTGATGGATCTATCCAAACCTATAAGCATACCTTTGGCGCGCATTTCCCAATAAGGGGCACCCAATCCCGTAAAGGCTGGAACAAAATATGCGCCTCCTGTCTCCTGTACTTTAGCTGCCTCTTTGTCACAAGCCTGCGCACTAGGGATAAGACATAGCTCGTCACGCAACCATTGGATGGCTGATCCCGCATTAAAAACCGAACCCTCCAATGCATAAACAGGACCATCGCCAATATCCCAGGCGACAGTCGTTAACAAATCCGCTTGAGACTGAACCACTTTTCTGCCTGTGTTGAGCAGCAAAAACCCTCCCGTCCCATACGTACACTTGGCCATTCTCGGTCTAAAACAACATTGCCCGAACAAAGCCGCCTGTTGATCCCCTGCAATCCCAGCAATAGGTATTTTTAAGTCTTTCTCTTTTTTATCTACAGTTTTTATTGCACATAACGCTAATTCGCCTGACGACCTGACAACCTGAGGTAGTATCTTTTTTGGGATGTTAAATAGCTCCAATAGCTCATCATCCCAGTCCAAATTATGAATATTTAGTACTTGTGTGCGGGATGCATTTGAGACATCTGTAATATGACTTTGCTTGTCACTTAATTGCCACACCAACCAAGAATCAATGGTCCCGGCCAGCACTTCACCACGCTCTGCCCTCGCTCTAAGTTCTGGATCTTGCTCAAAATACCAACGCAGTTTCGACGCAGAAAAATACGCATCAATTGTCAATCCCGTCTTTTCGCGAATTAAATTTTCATAGCCATTGTCCTTAAGCTCTTGGCAAAACTCCGCCGTCCTCCGACACTGCCACACAATCGCTGGTGCAAGTGGCAACCCTGTCTTTTTATCCCAAATCACAACCGTCTCGCGCTGGTTTGTTATTCCAATCGCCACAATATCTTTCCAAGTAGTGGCCGCACGTAAAACACTCTCCTGCATCATCTCACGCACACTTTCCCAAATCTCCCAGGCATCGTGTTCCACCCAAGCTGTTTGCGGATAGTACTGCTTGATTTTTCTTTGTGAGCTAGCGATGATTTTACTCTCGTGATTATAAATTATGACGCGTGTCGAACTAGTACCCTGATCAATAGCCATAATGTAGGGCGGAGTTGCGTGTTTCCCCACTTGCTTTTTCTCTTTAATCAAAGTTTGCCTGGCGTTTTTTTGCCATTCATCGTACTGCATACGCGTCACCTCACAACTTACTGCATCCATTCTAAATCTTTAAGCGTTGTAGGACTAGCCTAGAATTGGCCGCTTTTCGTTTGTGGACTAGAGCTGGCGACGGGTCGGCGTTGCAAACCCTGGCGCCGTGCCAAATTTGCTTTATAATTCATGCTATGGGGAATCAAGGGACGAAGAAAAAAACAAACAGAAGAAAATTTCGCGATAGCGGGCTGATAACGCTAATCAAGAAAACCCTGCCGGCGACGCAGTTTGAATTGGGCTTTCGATTCGTGGCGGTGTATTTGTTTTTGCCATTATTTAGCAGCCTTATGAGACTTAGTTACAGACTCGCGGGCTACAACTATGTGCGAAGTGATAATTTATCAAACATTCTAAAAAATCCTTGGGCTATAGTGTATTTAATTTTGATTGTGATTATTTATAGTTTCATGGTGCTTTATGAAATTTCGATGTTGATGCACTTAACGAACACGAATTTTAACACCAAGGTTTTGGGGATGCGTGCTCTTTCTAAAGTTGTTGTTCGGCAAAACCTAAGCTTCCTTCGCAAACACCCCTTTACTTTTATCCTTATGTTGCTCTTTTTCGCTCCTCTTTTTAGTGTCTCTTTTTCGTCGCCGCTTTTGCCAAAATTTAAAATCCCTGGTTTTATCATGGATACGATTATGCAGTCTACGCTCTTTAGCTTCATTTTCTTTGCAGCTATTTTGTTACTGTTCTTTTTGGCTTTGGCTTCGGTTTTTACTTTTCACGGGGTCTATCTTGATGATTTGCCTTTGATTAGATCGGCCAAGCAAAGTATACGCATCTTTCGGAAACATGGCCTGCGAATTTTCTGGCGTATCCTCTGGGTACAGGCTGTGTTGATGTTGATCTTCGGAATACTTGCTATTATCGTTATGTTTCTTTTAGGCATGGTTGTCGTCGAGCAAATTGAGCACCACCGAAGACTCATCGTCTTGCTTGCACTTTCTGCTTCCTTGAAAAGTACAGGGCAGTGGATTTTGGGGGCATTTTCGATTGCATTGTTCATAGCCATCACGACACAACTTTATCGCAAATATGCTCCTGAAGTCGGTATCCAGGGAACAGACATTTCAAGTGAAGGCATTATCGCTTGTGAGAGTTTTGAGGTGCCCCTACATCTGAACAGCAATCCGATGATTTACAACAAGAGCGCCAAGCGTTCCAAGTTAAAATGGGTCGTCATTATACCTGCTATATTCCTAGCAGTTCTGACGTTTGAAGGGGTGCGCATTTACCTCATGTTGAACAGCGACTTCGCTGAAACCCTTAATCCGAATGCAGTGCTAGTGACTGCACATCGTGGGTTTATCCAAAATGCTCCAGAAAATTCACTTGCAGCAGTGCAGGAATCTATTGATGCTTTTGCTGACTATGTGGAAATCGATGTGCAGCTTAGCAAAGATGGCCAAGTGGTTGTGTTCCATGATCCAACTTTAAAACGCATGACGGGAGATAAACGAAAACTTCAGGATCTGACGTATCGTGAGCTAAAAGAGTTGCGCTTTTTGCCAGCACATGCGAAAAAATATCCTAACGAGCGTATCCCTCTCCTTGCTGATGTGCTAGAGCTAGGCAAAGGTAAAATCCGTTTCAACATCGAACTTAAGCCTCCGGGGCGAAGCAGTGCTGAACTGGCGGAAGCAGTTGTCAAAGTGATTAAAGACAAGGCAATGGAAGACAAAGTGATTCTTGCCTCTTTAAACTTAGACGCGCTTAAAAAGGCTAAACAATTAGCCCCTGAGATTCGCAGTATGTATATTTTGCCCTTCGTACAGGGGAATTTTTACGAGATTCCAGAAATCGATTACTACAGTATTGAGGAAAATAACATCAATGAGAAACTGGTAGCACGCTTGCACAGTGGAAATCATCAAGTCCATGCTTGGACAGTCAATGATGAGGACGCGATGCGCCGCTTAGCGGATTTAAATGTGGACAATATTATTACAGATTTTCCTCTCGTAGCGAGTGAAACTTTGGTGCGAAACACCCCTGAACAACGCATAGATGCGCAGGTTTTCGACTGGCTTTTACCCATTGTTGAAATATTGAGCGTACGTCAACAGCAGCCACAATAATGAGGGCGAGAGTGGCTTGAGGTTTTTCCGAGTTTAGCAAAAATTCCGCTATATCAAGGCAGAGTTTGATAGAGCGTCATTTTTGTGATTTCTTCGCCTTAAAACGCCTGTTTTGTATCAAAAAATCCGCTGTATCAAGACCGAGTTTGATAGAGCGTCGTTTTTGTGATTCAAAAAGCTTAAGCTGCTTTTTTGCCAATATAAACCAATTGCCTCTCGCCCCATTCTGGCAAACCAATATTCGACGATTTAGCAAGCCAATACAAATGTTATACTGAAAGAAAAAAGTGGTTCTCATCTATGTATAACGAAAAGATTTTTGATGTTTGTATAATAGGTCTCGGCATCTGTGGGGCTGCAACAGCCTACACTCTAGCGCGATACGACCTAAATGTTTTAGTCCTGGAAGCAGAAAATGATGCTTCAACTTGGACAACCAAAGCAAACTCCGCCATCCTGCATGCTGGTTACGACCCAGACCCTGGCTCGCTTATGGCAGAAACAAACGTCGAAGGTGCGCGTCTGGCTAAAGAAATTTGTCAGGCACTTGATATACCCAGGCACGAAATTGGTTCTCTCGTTTTAGCGTTTGACGACGCCGACTTAGAACATATCCACATGCTCTACGAGCGTGGCTTACGCAATGGAGTACCAAATCTTCAGTTGCTAAATCGTGAGGAAACACTAGCCAGAGAACCTCAGCTTAATCCAGCTATTAAGGGGGCTTTGCTCGCACCATCCGCCGCTGTTGTTGACCCCTGGGAATATGCGCTGGCGATGACGGAAATCGCAATCAAAAATGGCGTAACCGTCGAAACCAACGCCCGCGTTTCGGCATTGCAATATCAGGAAAAGAGTTACACGATTACGACCACAGAGGGCCAAAACTATCAATCACGCATCATCATCAACGCAGCCGGGGTACATACAGACGAAGTTCACGCCTTAGCTGGTGGGAGCGGCTTTTCCATCAAACCTAGCCTCGGACAGTATTACATGCTTGATAAAACGGCCGGAACAACGGTTTCACACGTGATTTTTCAATGTCCTAATAAAGATGGCAAAGGCATACTAGTCTCCCCGACTGTTCACGGCAACCTCATTGTCGGTCCAAACGCCGAGCTGGATAGTGACCACTGGGACACAGCCACAAGCGCGATTGGTCAAGCATTTGTCAAACAGACTGCGATGAAAAGCGTACCCGGCATCCCGTGGAGTGAGAGCATTAGAAATTTTGCTGGTCTCCGTGCAGCTAGTGACCATAGTGACTATATCTTTGGTATATCTAAAGAAGTACCAAACTTCATTAATATCGCTGGTATCAAATCACCAGGGCTGACATCCGCCCCTGCTTTGGCTGAAAAAGTCCCTGTTCTCTTAGAGCAACTCGGTCTGGAAGTGAAAGAAAAACCATCCTTCTACAACCATCGTCAACGCCTGCGTTTCAGATTTTTATCTGCTGAAGAAAAGTTAGCCAAATGCGCTGAAAACCCTTTATATGGCCGTATCGTCTGCCGTTGTGAAGGTGTCACTGAAGCTGAAATTCGCGAAGTTCTAGAAAGCCCCTTCCCCCCGCGTTCGGTTGAAGCCGTTAAGCGGCGCTGCAATGCTGGTATGGGTCGCTGCCAAGGTGGTTTTTGTGGGCCACGCATTCGAAAATTATTAGCAGAATATCAAGGGGCAGAACCAGAGGAGATTGTGCTTGACCGAGCAGGCACGCAAGAGTTGCTAGGACCAGTCAAACCTATGCCTAAACGTACTGACACCCCAAAGTACAAAACAGAATTAGCAGATCCACGCTTGCAGGACTGGGATATTGTGGTTGTTGGGGCGGGGCCAGCAGGTTTGAGTGCTGCTTTTGCCGCGAAAAAAATGGACAAAAACGCCAAAGTGCTGATTTTAGAACGCGATACAAACCCCGGAGGAATCCTCAACCAGTGTATTCACAGTGGCTTTGGGCTGCATTATTTCAAAGAGGAACTAACGGGACCTGAATACGCCGAACGTTGCGCCAAACGGCTTGAAGACCTAGACGTTGCCTTGCTATGTGACAGTATGGTGCTCGGTATTAACGGTCAAATGACGACGCTTAACGAGGAAGGGACAGAGCGCCTACACACGCATCTACAGGAACACGAAGGCTCGGTGCTGCATCTGATAAGCGCCATTTCTCCTGCTTTTGGTTACATGGAGCTACGCACCAAATCCGTGGTGCTTGCCATGGGTTGTCGCGAGCGACCTAGGGGTGGTATTGGCATACCGGGTTCTAGACCGGCTGGCGTGATGACTGCGGGTACGGCGCAGCGCTACATGAATATTGAGAATCTTCTTCCTGGCAAAAAGGTCCTCATCCTCGGCTCTGGCGACATCGGTCTCATAATGGCCAGACGCCTCAGCCTAGAAGGCTCCGAAGTGCTGGCCTGCGTGGAACTCCTGCCCTATTCTTCTGGCCTCACACGCAACCGCGTGCAATGCCTCGATGATTTTGGCATCCCCCTCCTGCTCTCCCATACCGTAACAAAAATAGCCGGTTACCCACGCTTGGAGTATGTAGAAGTTTCGCAAGTAGACGAAAATAAACTGCCCATTCCAGGCACCGAGCAGCGCTTCGATTGTGACTGTATTTTGCTCTCTGTTGGCCTCATTCCCGAAAACGAACTCAGCCGCAGCATAGGGCTTGAGTTGGATCCACGCACTAAAGGTTGCTACGTCGACCAAGCACTGCAAACGGATGTGCCTGGTATTTTCGCGTGTGGTAACGTATTGCACGTTCACGACCTTGTAGACTACGTAAGTGCAGAGAGCGAGCGTGCCGGTAGAGCCGCATTAGCCTATGCACAAGGTTTGAAGGCAGAGCCGCAAGACACTTCACCAACAGCCTACGTACACCTCCAAAATGGTTCGGGCATTAGCTACATTGTTCCCCAAAAAATCAATCCCGCCCAAGTCGCAAACGACGGCGTGTTGTACTACCGCGTCAATGATGTCTATCCCAAAGCGCGCATCGAGCTTAAAGCAGGAGATGAAGTCTTAGCCTCATGGAACAAGACCTTCCTCGCACCGGGTGAAATGCAGTCTATTGCACTTAACCCTAATTTGCTTGGCAAAATCCAGCACGCCCAAACGACCCAAATTGCGTTAACCCTCACCCCCACCACTAAGCAGGAGGTAGCTTCTACATGAAGAGAAACATAGTTTGTCTGGTCTGTCCGCGTGGCTGCCACTTAGATGTTGAACAAATCGATGACAAAATCACGGTGCAGGGTAATTTTTGCCAAAAGGGTATACCTTATGCACATGCAGAAATGAAACATCCCGAAAGAGTGCTGACTACAACTGTCGTTATTGAAGGTGCTAGAGAAGATTTGGTGCCGCTTAAATCTGCCCGAGCTTTGCCAAAAGATAAATTGATGGAAGCGATGGCGGTCTTGAAAAACTTGAAATTGCAGGCTCCTGTGCACTGTGGTGACGTGGCTTATGCTGATATTTTAGGAACCGGCGTAGACATGCTTGTCACCCGTAGTATTGGAGCAGAATAGCTTTAGTACACTGCTGCGTAACGCTTTTAACAAAGAAAACTAACTAGCTGGAGAAGTTATGCAAGAAAACAAAACCCAAAAGAGAAGTCTGACAAAACGTGTTAAAAATCGTCACACCAGAACTTTTGCTGTTCCTCATATCGGAATGCGCATTATTAAGACGGCTGTTGCCGTCTTTATTTGTTTCTTAACGGATCGTTGGCATGGGAACCCGCCCTTGATTGCTGCTTTTGCCGCAGTCATCTGTATGCAAGCGTCTTTTCAGCAAACACTGGAAAATGGAAAGCAACGCATGTGGGGCACTTTATTAGGTGGTATTTTTGGTGGTCTGACTTTATGGTTTTTCGAATTAACGAAAATCCCCGTCACAAGTTTGTGGTTTCATTTAGTGGTTGCCTTACTGATTATTCCTTTGATATACATCACCGTTCTGATGGAACAACGCAGCGCTGTTGCATTGGCGGCAATCGTTTTTCTGGTTATTTGTTTTTACCACGGTCAAGATAGCAACCCATTCGAACTGGCATTTAATCGCACGGCCTCCACTTTCTTGGGCATAGTTGTCGCAGGAGTGGTGAACGCAGTTTTACCCGGGCAGCTAGAAGAGACAAAACCGTAGTTGTTGCGGTTTTCGCGGTTTCGAAAATCGCAGGAAACCTATAATTCTTCGATTACGACATCGTTGTATAAGCAGCGGATGTTTCCTTCAGCATAATCTTTGTGATGGTGACCGAAATACCATTGTCCGTACCACTCAGGATAGGCATACACTTCATCTAATAAGTAGGCAGGGTGCTGCATGCTCTCGCGCGTTTCATCGACGCGCAATAGATAAAGCTCACTCAAGTCCATGATTGGGTAGCCAAAGTTCTTTGTAACAAAACGTCTTGAGCCTTCGTGTGAGATAACATAGTCGACAGGGGCTGCGTTGCGCAGTTTTTCAATGGCGTGTTGGGCAGCAGCTTTGCGTGGAACTTCTTGCCGAAAGACGGTTCTTTCCCATGTTCTGTAGGCAAAGTCGATGGAGTAGCCGCCGGGAAAGAACCAGAAGGTTTTGCCAGCAATATGCGCAATACTACCGAGTAAAGGTGCGAAAATCCTTTCGCCTAACTCGTAACCCCAACAAGCGTACTTTTGTATTAAGGGCTGCGCCTCCACCCAATCCCAGTTCTCGTGGTTCCCCAAACAGATGATAGATTCGCAAGGCAGACTCCGCCAGTAGGCAAGCGTTCCGTGTTCATCGCCGTACCATGCAGCACCAAAGTCGCCACATTGGATAAGAAAATCATCGGCACTGAGGCCAAGCTCGAAAGCTGCTTCCGGTCCAATTTTTTTTAGGTCTATATGTCCGTGCGTGTCACCAATAAAAATGAATCGCATACGCAAATCCTTTCAAAAAAATGTGTGAGCTGACTAGTTTAGGCGGCTCGGTTTCATGCTGAGGGCAATGCGTTTTTTACCAGTATCAACATCCAAAACGATGACATCCACACGCTGACCTGCCTGCACTAATTGGGTGGGGTCTTGGATAAAACGATCCGCCAATTCAGAAATATGCACCAGACCGTCTTGGTGCACGCCAATGTCTACAAAAGCACCGAAGGCCGCAACGTTGCGGACAACACCTTTGAGTTTCATGCCAACTTTTAAGTCTGCAATATCTTGCACGCCACTGCTGCGTTCGCTTAAATCCAAGTTTTCTCTGGAGTCTCTTCCAGGTTTTTCTAAGGCTGAGATGATATCCGTCAGAGTAGGCACGCCAAGCCCTAGTTCTGCGGCCAGTGTCGCTAAATCGGACGTCCCTAATGTGGGCAGCAAAGCTTGTTCACTTAAACGCGCACCCTTAGGGGCAGACAGGCCCATGCGCTTTAACAAAGTCTTTGTAGCTGCGTAGGATTCGGGGTGCACGGATGTATTATCAAGTGGCTCATCGCTGTCAGGGATGCGCAAGAATCCAGCGCATTGTTCGAAGGCTTTGGGACCAAGTTTAGGAACTTTCAAAAGCTGTTTACGATTTCTGAAAACGCCATGCTCGCTACGATATTCCACGATATTGGCTGCCAACTTAGGGCTGACACCCGCGATGTAGGAGAGCAAAGCACGTGAAGCAGTATTCAAATCGCAACCTACCTGGTTGACACAATCCTCAACGACATCGCCCAATTTGGCCGCCAAAGCTTTTTGATTCATGTCGTGTTGGTACTGACCCACCCCAATGGCAGCTGGCTCAATTTTCACCAGCTCGGCCAAAGGATCCTGTAAGCGACGCGCCAAAGAGACGCTGCTGCGCAGGGAAACATCCATCTCGGGAAATTCTTCCGCCGCCAAAGCTGAGGCAGAATAAACCGATGCACCTGCTTCGTTGACTAAGATTACAGGCAAGTCCAAACCACTGGCTTTCAAATAATCCCTGATAAAAGCCTCCGTCTCACGCGTGGCCGTGCCGTTGCCGAGCGCCAAAACTTCAACCTGATGTTTTTTAATTAGTCTATCCACGGTTTGACGGCTTTGCTCAATATGCGATTGAGGCGGCAAGGGGTAAATCTGCGCCGTAGCCAAAACCTCTCCATGCGGGTCGGTCACCGCAAGTTTACAACCGTTGCGATAACCTGGATCAAAAGCCATGACGGTGTGTTCTCTCAGGGGCGGGGCAAGTAAGGTCGCTCTTAAGTTTGTGGCAAAAAGACCCATCGCCTCCGCTTCCGCTTCTTCTGTCAGCTGATTTCTAATCTCCGTTTCAAGTGAAGGAAACAGAAGCCTTTTCCAAGCATCTGCGCACAGATTAGCAATCCAGTCTTGCTTTTCTTGATAAACTGAAAAAGCAGCCCTCAAATTCTGCTCTGCCAAGTCTTCTGGTAAATCGATTTTGACTTGTAGCCAAGCTTCCTTTTCGCCGCGGTTTAGCGCAAGTGTGCGATGCCCTTTTACTCTATTTAGTGGCTCGCTGTAGTCGTAATATAAGCGGTAGACCGAATCGCCCGCTTGCTTCTGCTTCGAGCTCAGCTGTCCTTCGCGCCACAATAACGCCCTCAGTCGTGCGCGAATTTTAGCATCGTCAGAGAGGTCCTCCGCTAGGATATCCAGAGCGCCACTCAAAGCTGCCTCTGCGTCTGCAACGCCAAGTTCTTCATTAATTAGTGTTTCAGCTAATGCCACAACCTCGCTGCGTCTTTGTTCTGGTGAAATGATAGCCTTAGCCAAGGGCTCTAGACCACGTTCACGTGCCATTGTCGCACGGGTTCGGCGCTTGGGTCTAAAGGGACGGTATATATCGTCAAGCGCGGACATGGTAGACGCTGCAGTAATACTTTTTTCTAGTTCTTCGTTGAGTTTTCCCTGCTCGTCTATGAGACGTCTTACCTCAGCACGTCGTTCCTCTAACTGGCGATGCTTCACTAGCTTTTCAGATAATTCACGTAAAACCTGGTCATCCATACCCGAAGTGACTTCTTTGCGATAGCGCGCAATAAAGGGTACGGTATTGCCGTCATCCAAGAGTGCTACGGTAGCCTCAACGACGGCTAGGGGTAGCTGGAGTTCTTTTGCCAAACGCATGTTTATGATTTTTTCCATTACAGTGTCCTTTAAATTTAGTGTTACTTCCTAGTCTACATGAAAGATCAGGCGATTTGACTAAGCCTTTTCTTTTGAAAAATCAAAAACCATACACAGAGTATGATGCCTTTCGCGATGGAACTTGCGCTGATGGCCCACCAAATCCCCACCAAACCTAGCGAAGTTCGCGACAGAAGATAAGCTAAAGGCAAACGCAAAACAGTAAAAATAGTAATAACGGTAGACGGAATAATCGTCAGACCATAGCCTGAAAATGCGCCGGTTGTCATGATTTCTACCGACATGAAGACTTGTGAAAAAGCCATCACAAAGAGGTACACTGCACCGATAAGAACGGCCTCACTTTCGTGAAAAAACAGCCCCATAATTGCTTCTGGAAAAATAAACAAAAGCGCTGCGGAGGCAAGGCCAACAATAGTGGCAAACAAGAGGGCAAAACGGTAACCTTGCTTCAGCCTCAAAGCATTCGCAGCCCCAAAATTTTGAGCCGTAAACGCATTAATCGCTGCAGACAGCCCATCTGCCGTCATCCACGCCAGCGATTCGATTTGACCGCCAACTCTTGCGACTGCCACCGCCGTATCTCCAAACACAGCCACAAGCCGCGCTAGCAGCATGGAGACGGAAGAATAAAACATGGTTTGCAAACCGGCGGGGACGCCTATCCGGAGCATTTTGCCATAATCCTTAGATGCAGCAAGAGAAAAGAGCCGCAAGTCCTTAAACAGTTCGTGCGTCCGCAAAACATGCACGAAAAGCAGGAAAACCACGGTCTGAGAAAGCACCGTTGCAATCGCCGCACCAGCAACACCAAGCTTAAACACAAAAATAAACAAAGGGTCCAGCAGCATATTCAGCACCAGACCGACCACCGTTATCCGAAATGGCGTGTGACTGTTGCCCGCCGCAGTCAGCAGACCCGTCATAATCCGCACTAGGAACGACGGCAAGGTGCCAAGAGCCACAATCGCAAGATACAGTTCTGCCGCTGCCACGGTCGCGCTTTCATTCAGAGCAAAGACGGAAATCATCTGCTTTCTCAGAAAAATCGCAAGCAACATAAAGATGCTGGCAAAAACAGCCCCGCTCTGCAAAGCCGTACGACAAAACCGTCTAGCCCGCTCTACATCCCCCGCACCCAAAGCCTGTCCAGTCAAAACCTGCCCACCCATACGAGGAATGAGCGAAATGCCTTCCGAAAACCACATGAACATGCCGGCTGAGCCAACCGCGGCTACCGCAAAAGCACCCAACCAACCTATCCAAAACATGTCTGTCAAATTGTAAGCCATCTGCACGAATGAGGTCGCCATGATGGGCAAGGATAACTTGCCCAGTGCTTTGGCTGGTGAATCTGCTAGTAGATCAACTTCGTTTAAGCGCAAGGATTAAATCCCTTCAAACAGCGCAGTTGAAAGGTAACGCTCGCCGGTGTCTGGCAAAACTGCCACTATCGTTTTTCCTGCGTAAGTGTTTTGTTTTGCCAACTCTAAAGCCGCCCATAAAGCCGCCCCAGACGAAATACCACACAAAACCCCTTCCTTTTGGGCTAGAAGTCTTGCCGTAGCCAAAGCCGCTTCATTATCAACCGTGATGATTTCATCATAAACTTTTGTATCAAGGACCTCCGGTACAAAGCCTGCGCCTATCCCTTGAATCATGTGTGGTCCTTTCATGCCTCCAGAAAGCACAGGGGAGGCAGAGGGCTCAACCGCCACCACACGGACGGATGGTTTTTGTTTTTTTAGATAGCGACCGGCACCCGTCACCGTTCCACCTGTTCCAACACCCGAAACCAGTACATCAACTTCGCCGTCCGTGTCTTCCCAGATTTCGGGACCAGTAGTTTCTTCATGCACTTTGGGATTAACTTTGTTACTGAATTGGCTAGGTACAAATGCTTTGTCGCCAGATTCCTCCGCGAGTTCGTTCGCTTTGGCAATTGCGCCTGGCATCCCGTTCGCCGCAGGGGTTAAGACGATATCTGCTCCGTATATTTTAAGCAGTTTGCGACGTTCTATGCTCATGTTTTCGGGCATGACAAAAGTTGCTTTGTAGCCTTTCGAGGCGGCAATGGCAGCGAGACCAATGCCTGTGTTGCCACTTGTTGGTTCGATGATTTCCACGCCTTCTTTCAGGATGCCGCGGGCTTCGGCGTCTTCAATCATGGCTTTGGCTATGCGATCTTTGACGCTGCCTGCAGGGTTATAGTATTCGAGTTTGATGAACAAGCGCGCTTTGAGTGCGTGGCTTTGTTTAAGATTGCTTACTTCGAGTAGGGGGGTGTGTCCTACGAGTTCCGATAATGATGTGTATGTTTTTGCCATTATTATTCTCCTAATTTAGATATAGTACATGTTACTTGCGTTGTTTTGTTGTTGTTCGAGTTCTTTAACAATATCCGCTAAAGTAATTTTCTCAAGAAAGCGATTTAGGCTCTGCTCAAGCGGGCGCCAAAGTTTTCCATTGACTGCCTCGAGTGTTGACTGGGCTTCTGGACTTTGTGGATCCGTGTTGTCTACCAACTCCAAGTCTCCCTCGACCGCATCCAAAATACATCGCATGCTAATTTGAGTCGGCATCAGGTTCAAGACGTAACCGCCCCCTGCTCCTTTAATACTGTGTATCAAACCGGCTTTGCGCAGAGCAGAAAATATCTGCTCAAGGTAGTTTAGCGAAATACCCTGGCGTTTGGCCACCTCAGCCAGTGATGTTCGAGCGCCAACGTTAGTGGCATCTGTGCTTGTCGCTGCCATGTCTGTCAGCGCACGGATGGCGTAACGTCCTTTGGTTGATATGTTCAAGTGCGGCTCCTTAATTAATTTGGTAGTTGATGGTCGTTGGATTTAATCCTAGTATTTCGCTAGGATTTCTACATATTAATTTTCTTGATTCGTATTGTCAAGCAGAAATTTGTGTCCAGTCGCTGGGTCATAGTCGGTGTTGCCGAGCCATGCCAAATTTGCGACTAATTTGGCACAACGCCACAGCGCCACAACGCCGCGTCGCCACGTCGCCCCCCAAACCCGAAATCCTACAGGCGGACAAGCTGCTGATCTTTCCGATCAGTATGTCTCACGGAAGGTTTCGCTTCAGCCGAAGGGTAGCCCAGAGAAATTTGGCAGACGATTTCCTCATCTTCAGGAATGGCAAACTCCTCGCGCACAACAACAGGATTAAAAGCGAAAATGATGCAGGTCTCTAAGCCCATAGACGTCGCCAACAAGCAAATTTGTGTCAGCACAATGCTGACATCTGCAGTGCCTGAATCATAGCCGTCAAAATCGCGGCGCCAGCTTTCATTTTTGTTGTATGTTAGTAAGAGTACGCACGGTTCATTGAACCAGCCTTTGCGAGAGCGTTTGATTTTGGCCAATGATTCTTCCGAATCAATTACGTACATTCTAGAAGGTTGGTTGTTGTGTGCACTAGGTGCCAAACGCAAGGCTTCTAGTAGTTCTGTCAGAACTTCGTCGCTTGGTTTCTCTTCCTTGAATTGGCGACATGAGTAGCGATTCTTTATTGCAGTTAAAACGTCCATGTGATGTCCTCCTGTTTGTAAAGGTTGATTGCTGTGCAGAATCGTAGTTTTCGTGGCAAAAGGTGTCGTTTTGCCAACCACATCCTCATTATAGTGATTGCTTTTACCAAGCCGCATGCTAATGTTAATTATATTTAATTTCCCGACTATCAAAACTACTATACTATGAAAGCAATGCTTGAAACGAGAGATTTAATGGGGGGAACTATATGAGTACAGGAACTCAGCTGGATACGCAAAGTCAGGTTAGTCAAGAAGAACTGGCGTTTAACGCATTACCAATCAAACACAAAAGGAAATTGGAGTGGTCTTGGATTCTCTACGACTGTGGAAATTCAGCCTATTCCATGGCGATTACAACGGCGCTTTTCCCAATCTTTTTCGGAATGCTCAAGGGCGACAATATGGTCTTGGGATACTTCAATTCCTTAGCCAGCATCATTGTGGCAATTCTGAGTCCAATTCTAGGAACCATCGCAGATTATAAAGATCATAAAAAGCGCTTTTTCCTCTTCTTCTTTTTAGTAGGTATTGTAATGACCGCAGCGCTGGCGTTTGTTCCACAAGGACAGTGGCAAATCCTCGCGCTCATTTTCATACTCTCTGATGTGGGCTTCTATGGCGCCAATGTTTTCTACGATGCTTTTTTAGTGGACGTCGCATCCGACGAACGCATGGACGTGCTTTCGACAAAAGGCTATGCCTTCGGTTACATCGCCTCCATTATCCCCTTTGGCATCAGCCTTGGTGTGGTGTATTTGGCAGGCATGGATATGCAAATCGGTTACCGCATCGGCTTCATGATTACCGCTCTTTGGTGGGGCCTGCTAACAATTCCGCTCATCAAAAATGTAAGACAACGCTTTTACGTCATGCCAGAGCCTAAGCCGATTCTGAATAGTTTCAGACGTCTTGGCCAAACATTTATGGAAATTCGCAAGCACCGCGTCGCTTTCACCTTCCTCATTGCGTACTTTTTCTATATCGATGGGGTGGGCACCATAATTAGCATGGTTGTCCCTTATACGACAACGGTTTTTGGGGAGAATGCACTAGACACGTTTAAACTGCTCGCTATCCTGCTCGTCATTCAGATTATTGCGTTTCCTTTTGCGCTTCTTTATGGTATTTTGGCAAAACGCTTCTCCAATCTGAGACTCATCCAAGTAGCCATCCTGACCTATATCGTGACAGTCTTTTTTGCCTGGCAAATGACAAGCGTCAACGACGTCTTCGTACTAGGCATTTTAGTTGGTTCCGCACAGGGCGGCATACAAGCGCTCTCACGCTCCTATTTCGCCAAGTTGATTCCTAAAGAGAAGTCTAACGAATTTTTTGGTTTCTATAATATTTTCGGAAAATTCGCACACATTATGGGACCATTCATCATGGCTTTTGTTACTGATTTGACTGGCAAACCGAAGCTTTCCATCCTTGGCATCGTGCCGCTTTTCGTAATCGGCTTCGTGATGACATTCCTTTTGCCAGCAAACGCCCAAGAAGTAGAATCTTGATTTTTTATTGTTGCTAGCAGTCAAAGCAAAAATCGCTGCAGTAGCCTGAAAAGTTGGCACCAGCAGCTTGAATCTGAAGTGATAACGTTCGTTAATAACGATGTTGACTAGCTTTTGAAGAAAATAGTTTCACGACTAAAAAACAATTTTTTTCACCCGCTAAATTCAATCGCTTTTTTCTTCGCAATTTGACAGAGATGGCATATAATGCTAGAGATTAAATCATTCTCACTACATTGGTGAACTATTTTCCCAAAGATTACATCGACAGGTTGAACTAAGGAAGGAAGCAAAATGAGTAAAGAAGTTGTCATTCTCGGTGCAGGATATGCGGGGATACTTACAGCCAAAAAATTAGCTAAACGCATCAAGAAAACGAAGGCAGATGTCAATGTCACAATAATTGACCGGAATCCATTCCACACGATGTTGACAGAGTTGCACGAAGTTGCAGCAGGACGTGTTGATGAAGATAGTATTACTATTTCTTTGGCTAAGGTTTTTGCCAAACGTAAAGTAAATGTCGTTCTCGATAATATAACGAGTGTAGACTATGCTAGTAAAGTAGTAAAAGGCGAAGCAGGCGAGTATAAATATGACTATTTTGTCATGGCCGCTGGTTCAAAGCCAACCTACTTTGGTGTGGAAGGTGCCGCAGAACACGCGCATAAGCGGGAGTTTGACACTTTGATCCACCGAACAAAACTAAGAATGGCGCAACAAGAGG
>CAZNNL010000035.1:0-20655 GCA_964574395.1 uncultured Oscillospiraceae bacterium
GCATCTGTTCAGCCTGGTTTTGGACAAGTTTGCAAGCAAAGCTGGTGCGGGGGCCCCGAAAACCTCCCCCGCTTGAAAAGTTGACCATTTAGGCCCGGTTTGGACAAGTTTGCAAGCAAAGTTGGTGCGGGGGCCCCGAAAATCTCCCCCGCTTGAAAAGTTGACCATTTAGGCCCGGTTTTGGACAAGATTGCAAGCAAAGTTGGTCCGGGGGGCCCCGAAAACCTCCCCCACTTGAAAACTTGACCATTTCGCAAGCCCGATGCATAGTTTTAAACTTGAACTGCGCAAGTTCGGTGATGGATGGTTCAATTTTCTTAACACATGGTTTACAATGAAGCTAGCTGACAAGCGAATACCACATCAAGGGAGATAGCTTATGATTAAAATTGTAATCGGACCCAAGGGTAGCGGCAAAACAAGCAGAATGGTTGATCAATTAAACACTATGGCCATTGACCAACATCTGAATGTTGCCTGCATAGAGCGCGGACGTAGGCTCGACCACGCACTAAAACCCCAGATTCGCCTAGTAGATGTTTCGGAATACCCCGTCGCGAGTTTTAAAGAATTACTAAGTTTTATCGCTGGTATTGCCGCTAAAGATTTCGATATGAACGAACTTTTTATTGACAGTATTTTCAAAGTTGCACAATCAGATTCCATTGATGAGTTGACAGTCTTTGCTAATGATTTAGATAAGTTCTCTACAGCACATGAGTTTAATGCAACTATCCTATTAAGCGCAGATATCAATGACCTGCCTCCCGACTTAGCAAAATTTTGTAGTTAAATTGTAAGTAATTTAATTTGCATGTTAGACATATTAAATTAGAATTAGTGTATTATATCCTGAGCCGATGAAAAGGCTCAGGATTTATTTATATGGAGGAATATATGTTAAAAGAATTTAAAGAATTTATTTCTAAGGGAAATGTCATGGACATGGCAGTTGGTGTTGTCTTAGCTGGAGCTTTTGCTGCCATCGTGAATGCACTTGTAGAATTTGTTTTAATGCCCATTGTTGGTTTACTGCTATCGGGTATTAATCTGTCCGATATGAAAATCGTCTTAGCAAATGCAGGTACAGAAGCTGAAGTCGCTCTTGCTTATGGGCACGTGATTCAAGCTATCATTAGCTTCCTCTTCATCGCTCTGGCGGTCTTCCTTGTTGTTAAAGGTGTTAACAAACTCAGAAAACCCGCAGTTGTTGAAGAAGAACCTGCTGGACCTACAGAAACAGAACTGCTTACTGAAATTCTCGATGAGCTTCGTAAAAAATAAGTAGTACCACCATTTCACATTAATAGTTCAGGCACTTCGCGCTACAACGGAGTGCCTTTTTATGTCTGTTTTCATACTTATTTTAGTCTGATAGCTTCGGCTGAATTGTTTCATAAATCAATAAATGATAAGGTGTATCCATCTCGTTTGTGGGAGGAAATTTATATGTCTCAAATTTTTTCAGTTTTAGTTGAGAATAAAGCGGGCGTCTTATCAAAGGTTGCCAACTTATTTGCACGTAGAGGACATAACATTGATAGTTTGGCAGTTGGTGAAACACAGTTGCCAGAGCTGTCGCGCATAACGGTTATGGTCAATATTTCCGAAGAATCAGTCCAGCAAGTCATAAGGCAACTTTATAAACTGCAAGATGTCTTAATGGTGAAACGCCTCTTACCTGGTGATCATTTCTCACGCCAATTGGTATTAATAAAGGTTCAAGCGGATGCTTCACAACGTGGTGAGTTAATTCAACTAGCCTCTGTCTTCCGTGGTCACATCGTCGATGTGTCGCAATCAACCGTAACGGTCGAAGTTTCTGGTGCGGAAGAAAAAGTCAACGCTCTACAAAACATGTTAGAACCCTACAAAATACTGGAACTTGTTAGAACTGGTTTGGTTGCCATTGAACGAGGCGAGAGATCTCTCAATGTCGAAAGCCTGTACAACAACAGCGACCAGTGAACCGTGTGATTATTACGCTAAATATAATACGTTAAGAGTAATTAGGAGGAATATATATGAAAAAGATTTATAAAGATGCTGAGTGCGCAACACACGCACTGGATGGTAAAACCATCGCCATTATTGGTTACGGTAGCCAAGGTCACGCACATGCGAAGAATCTTCAAGATTCTGGCTATGATGTAGTTGTTGGTTTGTATGAAGGTTCTAAATCTAAGCCTAAAGCAGAAGCTGCTGGTTTGAAAGTAATGAATGTTGCGGATGCTACCAAAGCTGCCGATGTCATTATGATTCTGATTCCTGACGAGAAACAAGCGGCCATGTTTAAGCAAGATATTTTGCCAAACTTGGCTGACGGAAAAGCTTTGGCTTTCGCTCATGGTTTTAATATTCATTATCAACAAATTACACCTCCCGAAAATGTTGACGTCTTTATGATCGCTCCCAAAGGCCCTGGCCATACGGTAAGAAGCGAATACGAGATTGGTCGCGGCGTCCCGGCTCTTTTTGCCGTACATCAAGACTACACGGGTCAAGCGCAAGACATCGCATTTGCTTATGGTGCAGGTATTGGTTCGGCGCGTGGTGGGCTATTGGGCACCACTTTCCGTGAAGAGACTGAAACAGACCTGTTTGGCGAACAAGTCGTCTTATGTGGCGGTGTTTCTGAGTTGATGAAGGCTGGTTTCGAGACTTTGGTTGAGGCTGGCTACGACCCCGAGAATGCTTACTATGAATGCATGCATGAGATGAAACTTATTGTTGACCTGGTCTTCCAGGGCGGTCTTAGCACCATGCGCTACTCCATTAGTGATACGGCAGAATATGGTGATTACACAATAGGAAAACGTATTATCACGGATGAAACGCGTAAGGAAATGAAGAAAGTGCTGGGTGAAATTCAAGATGGTACTTTTGCCAAAAATTGGATTGCCGAAAATATGACCGGCCGTGCCTATTTCAATTCGCGTCGTCGCATGGAACAAGAGCATCCCATCGAAAAGGTTGGTAAAGAATTACGCGCCTTGATGAGCTGGAATGCAACCATAGATGTCGATTAATAAACATTTGAAATGTTTTTGGAAATGCCGGGTGCAACCGGCATTTTTTATGTTCAAAGCACGCTGCTTTAAATATTGGAAGAAGTTCACTAAAATAGGGGCAGTATAAATAACTGCGTATTGCAAAGACAGAGGGTTAAAATGAGCGCTAATCAAGATGTGAATAGTAAATTATTCGTGTTATATCTAATTGATACTTTTCCTGGCCGAACCGAATCCGATTTGGTCAGCCTGGCATTAAGTAGTCTCTATCTTGACTACTTTGGCTTTCATGAGACCTTAACAAAATTGAGCGAACAAACCTTAGTATATAAAGGTTTTAAAAAAGCAGACCAGCGTAAAGATGCCAAGGGGCGAACGGAGGAACGCGTCTATTTAAGCGAGCAAGGTTTAAAAGTCTTAGCGGAATTATTGCAAGATTTACCTTTGCCAATGAAAGCCACTGTTGATAATTTACGCGATAGTAATAGAGAAAGTCTGGAAATAAAAGATAACATCATCGTGAACTTCAATCAGGAAAGTGATGGTTATTATCGGCTTGAATTGCAATTGCTAGATGGTCTTGAAAAGCGATTTCTACTTAGTTTGCGCTTGCCTGATGAAGCAACGTGCAAAAAAATGGCGAAGAACTGGAAGGCCAATTCGTTCGCCATTTATAATGACATTTTAGCTAGACTTAGTAACGAAGCAGAGTCTGCTGACTGTAACGAAACTTTGTCTGCTGATTAATCCCTTAAGTGGTTTGTTCAGGATCGTCTGGTGCAACATCGACCGGATTTGCTTCCGCTTGGACAGGCAACTCAGGTGCTCTCATCTGTGGTCTTATCGATTCCTTAGCATTGTTTTTAGCTAGTAAATCGAGATAGTTTTGATCACGCGATTTATTGACAGCATCTTTCCTGCGAAGTTCCTCATCCGTATTATTCTGATAAATGGTTTCGAATTCAAACTCGTCAATTTTCTCTTTAACGAGCAGGACTTCTGATAGCGCATCTAATGCTTTTCTACGTTCACGCAATACTTGTAGTGTTTCGGCGTAGGCACTGTCGATGATTTTACGAACTTCCTGGTCTATTTCTGCAGCAAGTTGGTCACTATATTGTGTAGTATGGCCATAATCTCGACCCAGGAAAACTTCATCTTCTGAGTTAATAATCATGTTGCCCAATGTATCTGTCATACCATACTTGACGACCATATCGCGCGCAATGGCGTTGACACTCTGTAGGTCGCTCGAAGCGCCCGTGCTTATTTCACCTAAGACAATTTCTTCTGCTGCACGTCCACCTAAAGCAATCATAATTTGGGCAATGAGTTGTCTCTTAGTAGCGTAATAACGGTCCTCATGCGCCTTGTGTGCTGTGTAGCCACCTGCACCTCCGGCAGGGATAATAGAAACACGCTCAACACGATCTGTTTCTGAAACACTGCGAATAACAAGGGCATGGCCAGCTTCGTGGAATGCTGTCAACTTGCGTTCGTGATCACTGATGATGCGGCTCTTCTTCTCTGGCCCAACCATGACTTTAAAGACGGCTTCTGCTACATCTGCATAAGCTATCGTTTTTTTGTTTTGACGCGCAGCTAATAATGCAGCTTCGTTCAAGAGGTTCGCCAGGTCGGCTCCCGTAAAGCCTGGGGTAATACGTGCTACTTCTGTAAGGTTAACGTCAGCGTCCAAAGGTTTGTTTTTGGCGTGTACACGTAAAATTTCTTCTCTGCCCTTAATATCAGGGCGCATGACCGTAATACGACGGTCAAAACGACCAGGTCTTAAGAGTGCCGGATCTAAGATGTCAGGGCGGTTTGTCGCTGCCATGACAATGGCAGCTTCATTAGGTCCAAAACCATCCATTTCAACTAAAAGTTGGTTGAGTGTTTGTTCACGTTCATCGTGTCCACCACCCATTCCAGCTCCACGATGGCGTCCGACGGCATCAATTTCATCAATAAAGATAATGGCTGGTGCGTGTTTTTTAGCTTGTTCAAATAGGTCACGCACACGAGATGCACCAACTCCAACAAACATTTCGACAAAGTCTGATCCAGAGATAGAGAAAAATGGTACACCAGCTTCACCGGCTACTGCTTTTGCCAATAGTGTTTTACCCGTTCCTGGAGGACCAACAAGTAAAATGCCACGTGGTATTTTCGCGCCAAGTGCATCGTATTTTTCAGAATTCTTCAAAAAGTCTACGACTTCTTCTAATTCATGTTTTTCTTCTTCTGCACCGGCGACATCTGCAAAAGTAATTTTATTTTTACTTGGGTCATTCATGCGTGCCTTGCTACGGCCAAAGTTCATTGCACTCTTGCCCTCGCCACTTTGCCTTGAATAAAGCATCCAGACAAAAAAGGCCATCGCTGCAATCATAATCAGCGTCATGATGGCGTTAATGTAGGTGCCAATTTGCACGGACGTTGAATAAGTATAAGTAAAGTTTCCTTTTAAACGCGCTTCTTCCAAGGTTTTATAGAATTCAGGTTGCCAAAAATCAGGTACTTGTTGTTCAACAATCTTGCTTCCGTTGGGTAGGGCTTCTTTTAATTCAACGCGTACATTATTGTCGACCACTGCAACTGCCGTAGCTTTCCCCTCAGTTATCAATGACACCAATTGAGAATAAGGCATTTTCTCACTTTGTTGGTTACTCGTAAAAAAGGACGTAAATATTACGACTGCGATTAGTACGACTATATAAAATCCCATGCCTTTCAAAGGCATTTTATTTTTCATTCGGTTCTCCTCACCTTTTTGCCATCATTATATTCTTGGCAAAACAACGCTATGTTTAGATTTCAACAGCATCTGCCAAAATATTAAGATCTGGCAAATTGCGGTAAATTTCTGAATAATCTAAGCCGTAGCCTACAACAAATTCGTCAGGAATCTGCATGCCACAGTATTTCACATCGATGTTAACTTTTCGACGTGAAGGTTTATCAAATGCTGTACACAACGCAATATTTTTAGGATTACGTGTGCTTAATAGATCTGTTAATTTTTTGAGTGTTAGTCCAGAGTCGATAATATCTTCGACAATAATCACATTCTTGTTCTCAATATTAATCTCAATATCTTTGACAATCTTTACAAAGCCACTACTTTCAGTACTTGTCCCGTAACTAGACACCGCCATAAAATCCACACTACAGGGTAGATCAATAGCGCGAATCAGGTCAGCCGTAAAAATAAATGCACCACGCAGGACACAAATCAGTAGAACTTCTTCCCCTTGATAGTCACGCGTAATTTCAGCGCCTAAGCGCTCGACCATCTCTGCTATTTCTTCTTTTGTTATCATTACATTGCTGACAATCTTATCCGTCATGCCGCACCTCATCGCTTTTCACACTGCTCTTGTTCTTATCTTCACTCTTCATCTCACGAAAGAAATATGTTGGAAAACATAGTACTTCATCATCATGGCAAAAAACCAAACACTGGTCACGCAGCTCAAAAGGCACATTTTGTTCTGACATAAACTTCTTCAAGCTCTTCCGTTGCCCATTCTTCATCCGAACAAAGTCTGAAGGTTTTCTTACTCTCCATTGACCATCTGGGTGTGCTGAAAGCCGATTAAACCACGTCAGAAAATTATAACTCAATGTCTTTGCTTTCTCAAATAAGGCTGTCATCGTATTTGTGTCAGGTGTATTGGCAAAAAACAAAAACTTGACCTCGTCCCCTGCCTTATCATTTAGCATTAAAAAACAGGCAGCTTCAATCGAATGAGGCATTTTGGTCCACAACCGTATCGCTTCTTTATCAGAAACAAGCAAACTATTCTCGTAATATGCCTGTTTTCTGCTCCTAGTATCAGCTAGATGATGAGCTAACAGTTCAAAATGTGCACTGCCAAGATTCTGGCTGTTACCAAATAAATCTTCAATGAGTCTTTTCCAAATAAAAGCATGTAATACAGGTATTACTTTTCGCATACTGCTCTTATTGATGTAGATGCCAAGGCTAATTTCAGTATGGAGACCGCAGACTAGCAAAGCTTGAGCGTCAAGCTCAGCAAGGGCTTCATTTATTGCGGGATATAGCAGTTCTTCTTTAATTTTCTCCAATTGTCCACTACAGTTGGCAATCTGTTTATCAGCAGTTGGAAATATCTCCTTTAAAACTGGTATTAACTCATTACGCAAGCGATTACGAGGAGTGATAGGCTCAGCATTGCTTGGATCGTCTAGGTAACTTATCTTTAGCGAGTCAAGGTACTGGATGATTTCAGTTTTACTAAATGTCAAAAGCGGTCTGATTTTGCTTCCATTTCTAAAGGGCATGGCAGTTAATCCCTCTATCCCTGTGCCGCGAAACAAATTAAGTAAAATCGTTTCAATTCTGTCATCAGCATGATGTCCATAGAGAATGTAGACAGGCAAGTCAAAGTTTTCACTATACTGCTTTTTCACTTTTTCTAAAAATGCTTGCCGATACAAGCGCGCTGCTGTTTCACCCAAAGCATCAGGTGGTAACTCCAACTCAGGCAAGCTAGCCTTTAAGCTGTTCGTATCATCGCTTTGATAATCTAGTCCCCATGTTTTGGCAGCAGTTTGGCAAAACGCTTCTTCCGCATCCGCCTTCTCCGGTCGCCAACCATGCTTGAAATGACAAAGCACGAAATTAGCATCTTTCAAAACGGCATGGCTTTCATCGGCATGCTTTAGACGCATCAAAACATGTAATAATGCTTGTGAATCAGGCCCTCCTGAGTAAGCCAGTAGAAAAACAGCGGGCCCTTCAGGCCAAATTTCACTATTGTTTAATGTATCAAGGAAGCGGTTCTCAAAAATTTGCGCGAACATAAGCTTAAAAAGGTATTTCTTCGTATGGATCAGACCCACTCTGCAAATATTCCAGGCTCTCAGATTCATGTAAAGCCTGATTACTCATCATTGCCGCATCTCCGCCGGCAGGTGGAATATACTCTGGCTCAATTATTTTTGAAGGCTCAATAAAGAGGGTAAACTCTGGAATCCACCCTAGCCAGATTGACTTTACCGGACCACTACGGTTTTTAGCAATAATCAGCTCAACCGTATTCGCTTGTTTACTTTTATCATTTTCCTCTTTGTCTTTTTCACGATATAACATCATGACGGAGTCAGCGTCCTGTTCAATAGAACCCGATTCTCGTAAATCCGATAGTATCGGACGAGGAACATCACGTTTTTCTGATTCACGACTAAGTTGTGACAGGGCTAGTACGGCCACGTCCAGGTCTTTTGCCAATAATTTAAGTGTTCTTGAAATTTCTGAAATTTCTTGCTGTCTGCTCTCGCGGCGTCCCTTCAATGTCATTAATTGCAGATAGTCAATAACAACAAGATCTAAGTGATGTTCCATTTGTAATTGGCGACAACGGGCAATCATTTCAATAGGTGATAGGCCTGCAGAATCGTCTACAAATATTTTGGCATCTAAGAAAACAGCGGCTGCAGTGCCCAGCTTTCCCCAATCTGAGTTGTCTATATCTTTTGTGAACAAAAACTTTTGTGAGTCTACTTGACCATGAGAACTCAAAAGCCTCTTACCAATTTCTTCCTTCGACATTTCCAGGCTGAAAATGGCTACAGTTTTTTTGTGAAACAAAGCGGCGTTATGGGCTATGTTTAGAGCAAGTGAAGACTTGCCCATACCCGGTCTCGCTGCAAGAATATTAAGCGTGCCGTTACCAAGTCCACCCAAAGCGCGATCTAGTTTAGGAAAGCCAGTTTTAACACGTTTAGATGCACCATCATCTTTTGACTGGGCCTGCATCAGATCTATCGTGCGTTTCAAAATGGGAGCAATGGCCTCAAGGCTACCTAATTTATTGCTAGCATTCAGGTCAAAAAGCTTTCTTGTAGAAACCGAGAGGACATTTTCTGGTTTCGCATCAGTAGCTACACAAAGCGACTTAATCTCCTCGGCAACATCCATAACGCTGCGCAGAATATGTTTGTTGTAAACTTCCTTGGCGTAGATTTCCGCGCTCGCCGGAAGACGCATATCATCAACCAAACGATTTAAAAACAAAATTCCGCCCGCATTGTTAAAAGCATTGTGATCCTTTAGTTTTGAGCTCACCGTAACAGGGTCAATAGGCATGCGTTCTGTCTGAAGATCCAACATGGCTTGATAAATATCACGATGCAAGGGTTCGTAAAACACTTTTGCTTCTGGCAAAACGGAAATAATCGCACTAAACCACTTTTCGGACTGCAAAGCTGCCCCAATCGTGTTGCGCTCCATATTGCTATCGTGTGGAGACTCTTTGTACGCCGCCATTTACTAAACCTTTTCTTCCACTTTCACAGTGATTGGAACAGTCACTTCATTATGCAGTTTCAGATCTGCCGTAAAGCTACCAATATTTTTAATCGCGGTTTTTAGTGTGATGTCACGTTTATCCACAGTGAAGCCTTGGGTTTTCAAAACTGCTGCTACATCCATTGCTGTCACAGCACCGTAGAGCTTACCAGCTTCACCAGCCTTCATTTGTAGTGTAAAAGTCTGACCGTTCAGCTCAGATGCCAATTTTTGTGCTTCTTCTAACTCACGTTTAGCTTTCGCAGCTTGCGTTTGTTTACGTTGCTTAACATCATGAAGATTCTTCGGTGTAGCTTCTAAGGCTAGGTTACGACGGATTAGATAATTACGTGCATAGCCATCGTTGACCTCAACAATATCATCTTCCTTGCCAACTGATTTCACATTCTCAAGTAAAATTACTTTCATCTTATTCGCCTATCTCCTTAAAAACTAATGCTAATATTCTAACATGAAAAACGTTCGTATAAAAAAGGTTCGGTTGCTTGCTGCTTCCGAACCTGTAGTGAATCTATTAAAGCGTTATGCTCATTCGCCGGTGTAAGGCATCAATGCAACGTGACGTGCTCTTTTTATTGAGGTCGTTAACTCACGTTGATGCTTGGCACAAGTACCACTCATGCGTTTTGGTAAAATTTTTCCTCTTTCAGAAACAAACTTTTTCAAACGTGGTACATCTTTATAATCAATAACTTCTACTTTATCAGCACAGAAAGCGCAAACTTTACGTCTTGTACGACGCATACGCATGCCTCTGCCGCCTTCGCGGTCACCATAGCTGGATCTTCCGCCTTTATAATCAGCCATCTTGCTGTTCTCCTTTCAATTAGTAGTAGCGCGTTTATACGTCGAAGGGTAAGACCGTATCATCAGGAGCAGGGACAAATTCATCTTTGTATCCACCACTGGGTCTAGTTGTTGCTGGCGCTGCGCTAGGGCTTGGGTAGTTACTACGCTCACCATAGTTTGCGTTCTGGCTATCGCCACCACCCTTACTTTCTGTAAAGTAAGCTTCATCTACAACCACTTCAGTCTTGTATTGTCTTTTACCTTCGTTATCATCCCAAGAACTCGTTTGAATGCTGCCAACAACAGCAATTCGAGCACCTTTAGTAAAATAACGCGCAATGAAATCTGCAGTTTGTCTCCACGCCGTGCAGTTAATAAAATCTGCTTGACGCTCTCCGCTTGCACTTTTAAAGCGACGGTCAACAGCAACTGTGAATTGACACACGTTAATATTGTTAGGTGTGCTACGCAGTTCAGGATCTCGGGTTAAACGCCCCATTAAAATAACTTTGTTCATGAGTGCTCCTTTCGCTCATTCTCGTACGTATTAGCTAATCGCCTTTACGAACGACAAGATAACGTAAAACGCCTTCAGTAATGCTCATGATGCGCTCAATTTCTTTAGGCGCTTCGGGCTCTGCATTAAAATGTAAAAGAGTGTAGACGCCTTCTTTGTGGTCTTCAATCTCATACGCTAAACGCTTGCGACCCCAAGCCTCTACTTCACCGACGGTACCGACAGATGCAACAAGTGCGTTAACACGCTCATGCGCAGCCGCAAGCTCTTCTTCACTGAGAGCAGGACTCATGATATACAACATTTCATATTCTCTAGCCAATTCTGGTTCACCTCCCCTTGGACTAAACGACTCTGTACTTTGTGCAGAGTGAGGACATTGATAAGCTGTTAAACAGCGTTGGTAGACTAACACTATTTTTCATTCGAGTCAAGCATAAATCACTTTAGTCAAGTGTTTAATCATATGAGCAAGCTGCTTTGCACTAGAACGGTAGACTGCTTCATTGCCTCCATAAGGATCATTTACATCTAAGAAGGTTTCAGAATTAATGTAGCGAGAAAGATATTTTGCCAAAGAGAATATGCGCTCACTTGCTTGCGGTGCCATGCTGCGTAATGCTTCAGCCTGTCCTTCGGTCATACATAAAATCAAATCTGCATTAGCGATGATATCCTGATTTAAGCGTTGTGCACGATGATTGGACAGGTCGATACCATAATCTTCTTTCAAAACTAAAGCAGAAAGTGTAGTTATTTCATCGCCTGGGAAAGCTGCCAAACCAGCAGATATTGCTTGCCATGGCAGTTTCTCTTGTGCTGCGAAATGATTAAAAAGTCCTTCTGCCATAGGGCTTCTACAGGTGTTACCCGTACATACAAACAAGAGTTTCTTTTGTGAGGCACCACTCGCTTTTTCTAGACGATTCATGTAAGCCGCTCCGACTTCACTGTGCGGCAATGCTTCAACAACGATTAAATCAATATCTTCCTCGTCTAATTCCCGCAAGGCCGAGAAGAAATGTTGTGCAGCTATGGAACCGTCTTCAGATTCTTCAAAAGCCAATGTAATAGAGTTAAGGCTTCGCTCACTAAATTTTTCTAATAGTTTTGTAGCTAAAGCATCAGATACATATAAACCTAAACTACTTTCTGTTGGTTCTTGTTCGAGAAGTTCTGCGAATGTTGCAACTTTTTCTTCAATAGTTTCGCCACGCAAAACTACTACTGCTGTCTTAGGAGCATAATGGCGATATTTCATGCCAGGCGCTTTGGGTGCTTTGCTAATATCTTCCGTGCTGGCACCAGATTGCAGTCTGACTCTCCAATCCTCATATCGCGGCGAAAAATCTTTTCTACTTTCTAAAAAACGAATCAAGCGTTCCGCAGTAACAGAGCCCGGACGCAAAATCTTTATATCTTGAACATCACTCAAATCTAAGACAGTCGATTCCAAGCCGACCTCGCACGGTCCACCATCGATGATAAGCGGTATGCTTCCGGCTAGATCATGGTATACATGTTCTGCCTCTGTAGGGGAAGGCATGCCTGAAATGTTAGCGGATGGCGCAGCAATGGGAGCGCCACATAGCGCTATCAGTGCCCTGGCTATCGGTTTTGAAGGTATCCGCACTGCGACCGTGTCTAAACCAGCAGTCAATGCTTCAGGAACGAAATCGCGTTTCTTCAAAACGTACGTAATGGGACCAGGTGAAAAAAGCTGTATTAAGGCTTCTTCCAGCTTCCCCAAAGGCATAACTAAGTGACTGAGATCAGACAAATTATTAACATGAGCAATGATTGGATTGTCACCAGGCCGACCTTTTGCCAAATAGATTTTAGCAATAGCCTCAGGGTCCAATGCCAAAGCACCTAGTCCATAGACTGTCTCTGTCGGAAAAGCAACGCACTCACCCGCCTTAATTAATGCTGCTGCGGGTTCCAACAGTATTTTCAATGCCTCTTTATTTCGTAAACTGGAAGCGGGAATTCTCAAAACTTCGGTATGCATGCTTACTTATCCTTTTCACCCTGGCCAAGTTGCTCGCTGCGTTCAGCATTGCTCAATTTTGTGACAATTTCATCCATGTCACCTGCTAGTATTTCGTCTATTTTATAGAGTGTCAAACCAATACGATGATCGCTAACACGTCCTTGATGATAATTATACGTCCTAATTCGCTCGCTGCGGTCCCCACTGCCAACTTGATTTTTTCTTAGACTATCTTCTGCATCCTTAACTTCTGCCATGGCTATATCCATTAGTTTTGTCCGAAGAACACGCATAGCCTTTTCTTTGTTTTTATGTTGCGAACGCTCATCTTGACAAGTAACTACAACGCCAGACGGCAAGTGTGTAATTCGAATCGCTGAAGACGTTTTGTTAACATGCTGGCCTCCAGCTCCTGAGGCACGATATGTATCAATCTGTAAATCTGCAGGATTAATCTCAAACTCTAATTCATCAGCTTCTGGCATAACTGCGACAGTGCAAGTTGAGGTATGAATTCTCCCGCCTGACTCTGTGACAGGTACACGTTGTACGCGATGCACACCGCTTTCATACTTGAATAAGCTGTAAGCACCATCACCGTTTAACTCAAACACTACTTCTTTAAGCCCACCAAGCTCCGTTTCGCTGACATCTACCAACTCAGATTGTAAGTTGTGTTGTGCGGCAAAAGCTTCATACATTTTGTACAACACTCCCGCGAATAAAGCTGCTTCTTCTCCACCAGCACCTGCCCTAATCTCAATAACGATACGTTTACTGTCACGCGGGTCTTTTGGAGCCATAAGTCTTTGGAGCTCAGCCTCATTTTCCTCTACGGCAAGCGTTAAACTTTTTATTTCGTCTCTTGCCATTTCGCGCATTTCAGAATCATCCTCATTCTGGAAGATGCTTTGTGCGTCATCAAGCTCGGTCTTCAAGGATTCTCCTAACTGTAGCGCCTGAACTATGGGTTCTAGGTCTGAGTGTTCCTTGACAACTTCTTGATATCTTTTTTGATCCGCTAGAATGCTGGCATCCATCAAAAGTTGTGCAAGCTCTTCATAGCGGTTTATGATGTTTTGTCTACCGACTTCCATCCTTTTCTTCCTCCTGAGTTTGTGGCATTTCTACTGCCTTAGTCATTTTTTCAAGTCTGGCTCTTGTTAGTGTAATCAAATGTCCACAGCCAGAGCAATGAAGTTTAATATCTGCACCAACGCGAAGCACTTTCCACCGAGCCGAGCCGCAAGGATGAGGCTTTTTCATCAGCACAATTTCACCTTCCTGATAGGGATACAAGAAGAATTTACTAGACATTACATGCCTCACTTTCATCTTCATACAAATATTGAAAAACACTCACGCGATCTCTCTTGGCAAAATCTTGACTTAAGCTTACAAAACGAAATGGCGTGTCCTTCGCCAAGTTCCTCAAGCCTTCGGCTTGCTGGTAGCCATGTTCTAAGAGTACAAAGGCTCCAGGTTTCAAAAATTGGGGACCTTCCGAAAAAATACGACGATAAAAGTCCAAACCATCAGCACCCGCTAGTAAAGCAAGTGACGGCTCAAAGTCTTTCACAGCACTATCTAAAGCTTGATATTCCGTATCCGTCACGTAAGGCGGGTTTGAAAACAACAAGTCGTATTTATAAGTTGATTCTTGTGGCCACAAATCCGTTTTTTCAAATTTTACACTAGCGTCGCCAAGAAGATTTTCGTGATTTTTTTTGGCAAAACCAAGCGCCTCCTCCGAAATCTCTGTAGCGGTAATTTGTAGACATGGCGAGCTTTCCTTGTCTGTTTGTTTTTGCCATTCCCTTGCCAGTACTAGGCTTAAACAAGCACTTCCCGTGCACAACTCAAGCACCTGCAAGCTGTCTTGTGCCTGGCGTTTTTGGCTTTGTAGATTCAAGTATCGCAAAGTTTCTGTGACGAGCAGCTCACTATCCGGTCTAGGAATCAGAACGCCTTCGCCAACATAAATTGGGTAGCCATAAAAATAGGTTTGTCCGATGACATATGCATCCGGCTCTCCGTTTTTAAGTCGTTGAAGCGCCGAGAAATAAGCCCTTAGTACATCTGCTTCTACAATCGATTGCATGGAAGTTCGAAGTTTCAATTCACTTATTTTTACTTGGGATGCCAGAAGCCTTATACATCTTTGTCTGGTGTCACTGCCGCCGCCCAGCACCTTTTGACCTTCCGCAATTGCTTCAGCGATACTCAACTGCACAGTTGAGCTATGTGTCACGCTAGGCCCACTGATCAGCGGATTGATCCTCTGGGATGACGGCGTTCATCGCTTGGATTGCCACTGCAAGCATCGTATCATCAGGTTCCTTTGTTGTTAAGCGTTGCAAAAGAAGTCCAGGTTTAGCGAGAGTTTTGCCAAGAAAAGTATCGCTATGCTTACCCGAAAAACGCAAGATTTCATAAGCTAAGCCTGCAACCAATGGTATTAAAGCTAAGCGTATCAAAAGATTCAACCACAAGCCGTACCAACCAACAAGTGCAAATACTATTGCGGAAATAAAAACCAAAATGAAAATAAAGGATGTTCCACAACGTGGATGGAAGCGCGAGAATTGTCTTATATTATCTATGGTTAAATCCATACCCGCCTCATAACAAGCGATCGTCTTATGCTCTGCACCATGAAACATCCAAACCCGCTTGATATCTTTCTGTTTCGATGACAACCACATATAAAAGAGCAAAATAACTATACGAATCACACCTTCAACAAGGTTATAAATAAGTGTGTTTGAAAAGCCCTGACGTGCAACGCCTGTCAAAGCAATCAAACCACTCGTCAATAAGTTTGGCAAAAGAATAAACAAGCCCACGCCAAGTCCAAGGCCTAGCACCAAAGACAACACTACGACAAGATCTATGCCCTTTTCTTTTTTCTTTGATTTCTGAGGTGGTGACGCTGCCTCTGGTTTTGATTCTGAGACTTGTTTGGTTTCAGCGTCTTGAGTTGATTCCGCATTCTGAGTTGATTCAGCAGCTTGAGCAAGCTCAGCTTCTTCCTGTAAATCAGCAGACATTAACAAAGCCTTAGTCCCTATAGACATTTGTTTAAAAATTCTAATTGCACCTCGGACAAAGGGAATATTATTTGTTGCTTGCGTATTGTTAGGACCTAAATCATGCAAAGCAATCTCACCGCTGGGTAATAAAATTGCCATCGCTTTTTTTGTAGGACCAATCATCATCAAACCCTCAATTAAGGCTTGACCACCAATACTAGTTTTTTTCAACTCTGTCGGTTGTGTGTTGCTATTGTTTTTCATTTGTACTATTTTACCATGCAAGCAATGCGCTTGTCGTTTCTATATCTATGTCAAAAAAGGTTGCTCCTTGTGGAACAACCTCTTCATCTTTTTAATAAATGGCTTATTTCTGGGATGTTGTTGCCATTCTGCGTTTAAATTTGTCTACGCGTCCACCGGTATCAACCAGTTTTTGTTTACCTGTATAAAAAGGATGGCACTTGGAGCAAATATCTACGCTTATGCTTGATAATGTAGATTTTGTTTCAAATGTCTCTCCACATGCACATTTAACAACTGCTTTTTCGTATTTTGGATGTATTCCGCTTTTCATAATGTTTACCTCGCACAAGATATCCGGCGCGTAATCCCTCGGGGTACGTATGCCGAACAGGTTTAAGAACCTTGCCATGATATTTGATTCAAGGCTTTCTGTCAACTACTTTATAGCCACAGTGCCGCTGTCAGAAGCGTGAGTTTTTCACCGCCTGACGTGACTAATGATTCCTCCATGCCAAATTTGCGACTAATTTGGCACGCTGTTTTTTGGGGTCGCGAACAATATACCCCAACTGTTCGCGTGGGGCGAACAGTCCAGCATAACACGAAGTTTCTTAACAGATGTTTGCGTGAGTGAGAGAACTTTTTGCCACAAATAAAAATTAAATTAAATTTTTTAAAAAGGGCTTGATTTCTTACTAGTTAGTGATATACTTCAAATGTGAAAGTTAGCTGAGGCTACTTCACACCATTAAAGAAACAAATACAGAAACTAATGTGTTAACAAAAGGAGATACAAAATGTCTAAAAAAATCGGTATTATCGTCGGAAGCATCCGCAAAGATTCATTCAGCAGAAAAGTAGCTGAGAACATGATTTCCCTATTCCCTGAAAACTATGAGGCCAGTGTTGTCGAAATTGACAACTTGCCACTTTACAATCAGGATTTTGATGAAGCGAATACACCTGAAACTTACGGTCCATTCCGCGAGACAATCAAGAGCCTTGACGGTGTCTTGTTCGTAACCCCTGAGCATAACCGCACTTTCCCCGCAGCTCTCAAGAATGCACTTGATGTCGCATCCAGACCTTGGGGACAAAACGTCTGGGCAGGAACTCCTGCAGCCGTGGTAAGTGTTACCCCTGGTGGGCTAGGCGGTTTTGGTGCTAACCATCACTTACGTCAACCTTTGACGTTCCTAAATATGCCACCTGTTCAGCAGCCAGAAGTTTACATCAGCAATGTTATGGAACTCTTGGATGATAATGGCAAAATCAATAACACGGAAACAATCGGACTGTTACAGTCAGTAGTAGATGCATTTGTTAAAATGATTGGCTAAGCCAAATAGATAGATTTTAAAAAGGCTGAGTGCGCAATTGCTACTCAGCCTTTTTGTTATTTCTGCGGTAATCCTAAGCGCATCGAATCAAACAAACCTTTGTTACTGAGCGATACATTTATAGATGAGATAAACTGACGGTTGTCTTGTGTCTTAAGCAAGAGGTTAATAATAGTCTCGGTAACGTTGCCCGAATCCAATTGGCCAAATGCTTTACGGATTGACCACACTGCATCCAAAGCCTGCTGATCTAAGAGTAATTCTTCACGTCTAGTTCCTGAGCGATTAATATCTATCGCTGGGAAAATTCGTTTCTCTGATAGTTTTCTGTCGAGGTACACTTCCATATTGCCTGTCCCTTTGAATTCTTCAAAGATAACTTCGTCCATGCGTGAACCCGTATCGATTAGTGCGGTGGCCACAATAGTTAGGCTTCCACCGTGCTCTATGTTACGTGCTGCACCAAAGAACCGTTTCGGTCCATACAGGGCACCAGGGTCCAATCCACCTGACAAGGTTCTACCGGTAGGATTAATGGTCAAGTTATAGGCACGGGATAAACGAGTGATGCTGTCCAGCAAGATAACTACATCTTGTCCCATTTCAACCATACGCATTGCGCGTGCTAATACCAACTCGGCAATTTTGACATGATTTTCTGGCGTTTTATCGAAGGTTGAATATACAACTTCTCCGTTGATAGAACGTTGCATGTCAGTAACTTCTTCCGGGCGCTCGTCTATTAAGAGAACGATGAGTTTTGTGTCAGGATTATTGATAGAAATAGCATTTGCGATTTTTTGCAAAAGAATTGTTTTACCTGCTTTTGGTGGCGAAACAATCATGCCGCGTTGACCTTTACCGATAGGAGAGATCAAATCAATAATTCGAGTCGAAAGCTCGTTACGCAATGTTTCAAGCTTAAACATTTTATCAGGATAAACGGGTGTTAAGCGATCAAAATTGGCGCGACGGAAAAGCTTATCCGTTGGCTCGCCATTAACAGTCTTAATAAAATACAGGGCTTGATAACGATCACTGTCGCGTTGCATACGACCTGGACCACTGATGAAGTCGCCTTCACGTAAATTGAAACGGCGAATAAATTGAGGTGGTACATAGATATCTTTAGGACCTTGAAGGTAGTTATCGCGTCTAAGGAAACCATAGCCATCGGGCATGAGTTCTAGGACGCCCGATACTTCTTCTCCACTGCTTAGTTGACGGTTCTCAAGCTTGTGCTTATTTGATTTTCCATTTTCATGTTTGTGATTGTCAGATTTAGCGTGCTCCACTACACCCTTCTCAGCCGTTTCTTTTACTTCAGCTTGAGTAGCAGATTGATTATTCTCTAAAAGTTCTTTGCTATCATCTGCGGTATCGGTTGAAACTTTGGAGACGTTTGATTCTTTCGATTCTTGGATGGGCGATTTTGCTTGAGATTTTTCAGTAGTTTTGACATCAGCCTCTTGTGAAACTACCAGGCTATTAGATTTAGTTATTTCTGTGGGCTTCTTATCTTCAAGTGCAGTAGCTTCTTCTGTCACACTTGTTTGGGTTTCTTCTGCAAGCGGGATTGGTTTTTTTCTTGGTCTACCGCGTCTCTTGGGTGCAGGACTTATGTCATTTTGTGCCTTCGTTTCAGAAGTAGTCAATGATGCATCCGGCTTGGTATCCTCTGCTTTAACTTCAGCAACATCACGCTGCTCAGCTTTGGTATCAACAGTTTTGTCTTGCGCTAATACGACTTCTTCAGCCAACTTAGCTTCGTTGACCACGAGTTCTTCTGCGCCTTGTTTCTCACTAGCAGGCTTTCTTGTTGCTGTTTTAGCAACACTTGCAGCTTTAGCTCTTGGTTTAGCTGCTGTCTTAGGCTTTGCCGAAGCTTTGGTTGTTGGTTCAGGCGATGCTTTGGCTGAGGCCTTAGCTGAGGCCTTAGCTGGAGCCTTGGCTGTAGCTTTGGTTGTAGTCTTGCTTGGAGTTTTGGTCGTAGACCTTGTTGTCTTCTTTTCAGCGCTGGTTTTAACATCTGCTGCTGCAGATGCATTAAGCTCGGGATTCTGTAGAAGGCTTAAATGGCGCTGTAATTGTACAGTCGTCATTGCTTTAGCCTCTTCAAGTGGCATGATTTGGCTTAATCGAATGATTTCAAGAAGGTCGGCTTTGCCTTTACCTTTGAAAGTATTTGCAGTCATCTGCTACCTCATTATTTATTATTTAAAGTTCAATGAATTCCGCTGGTCGAAACACCACAAGAATGAGTGGGCCTAGGTAAGTCATATTGTTTTTTCTGCGGTATCTCAGAGTATAACAGTATAACTTTTTTTAAGTCAACTAGCTGTGCTAAAATAGTTTTTGTCGTCTTACGCAATTTGTTGCGGATTCTTATGATCTAATAATAGTGATTGAAATGGAGGAAACATCATGTGGCTCAAAATATTGGCATGCGTACTAATGTTCTTTGACCACTATGCTCATCTTTTCAGAACTACACTCAGCCCAGAAATGTATTATGTTATCCGACTTGTAGGGCGTCTTGCCTTCCCCGCTTTTGCCTATCTGATAGTCGTAGGAATGCGGCGCACACATGACGTCAGACGCTACCTATCACGACTCTTCATCATGGCTGTAGTTACACAAGCACTTTTCAAACTAACAGAAATTCTTTTTGGTGTAGAGCTTTGGACCAATGTGCTATTCACCTTCAGTTTTGGCTTAATAGGATTAATCGGCCTCGAACTGCTCTTATACGGTTGGCCAGATATGAGTCTCATCCTAAAACCGGTTAGCGCTCAGGGGCCTGCGGCTAAGCCACCTGGAGAGTATAACCAACGTGTTAACCTCCATGGACTTAGTCTGGACAGGAAAACTGCTGTTCTACTAGGAATGTTTTTTTTAGCTCTTTGCCTAGGGTTTACGCTAATACTTGATCCAGATTATGGTGTTTATGGTATCGTCGCTATTTTTATATTTTATTTTACGGATTTATATGGTCGTGCACAAAATGAAGAAGACAAATTCCCTGACCAAATTCCTGACAATTCGCCTCGTTCGCGCTCTTACCTGCCCATGTTTACTTTGTTTTTAATTTACAACCTGATTATGTCACTAGGTAACTTAAACGAAAATATTTCTATACCCTACTCATTTTTGCAAGCTTTCTCAAGTTTTGCTGTTCCATTATTCCCCTTAGCTTTTACTGGCAAAAAGCCCAACACCCTCATTAAATACGCCTTTTACCTCTTTTATCCCGTTCATATTGTCGTTTTGGCAGTACTAAGTAAATTATTGATTTGACAAGTACGAAATTCTTGTATAAAATTCCCATGTTGTCGCCTGCGTAGCTCAGTTGGTAGAGCAGCTGATTTGTAATCAGCAGGTCAGGGGTTC
>CAZNNL010000036.1:0-18941 GCA_964574395.1 uncultured Oscillospiraceae bacterium
TTTCTTTCGAGTTTCTTCATCTAAGGTGCTAACTTTATTTGGGGTAATGTTTTTGTGCTATCAACAGCATAAACTTATTAAAAGTAAGTATTTATGCTATCATGAAGCTAAGGAAGGAGGGTTAAAGCTGTGCAAGCCCCAAACATAAAAAATAGAGATGATTACTTAGCGAGGCTAATAGCGTTTAAGGATCTCGAACCGGTGAAGGTCGTAACTGGGATTAGACGTTGTGGAAAATCTACCTTGCTAAAGTTAATGATATTTCATCTAATAGAAAATGGCATAAGTTCAAGCCAAATTATTGAAATGAATTTTGAGTCATTCGAATTCAGAGCGATGAAAGTGGAAGACTTATACACTTATGTAAAGTCTAAACTTATCAAAGGCAAGAGAATGTACTTGTTTTTTGATGAGATTCAAAGAGTAGTGGCATGGGAAGATGCGATTAACTCTTTTCGTGTAGATTTTGATTCGGATATTTATCTAACTGGATCAAATGCCTTCTTGCTATCCTCAGAATATTCAACCTATTTATCGGGACGAAGTGTCGAAATAAAAATGCTACCACTATCCTTTAAAGAGTTTGTTTATTTTTATGATTTACAACTTGTAGAAGAAGAAAGTGCTTTGGGCGGATTTAGAAAAGTAATTTATGATGACCGAGGTAAGACTTATGATTTGGAAGAAGTTTTTCGTTCATACTTATTGTTTGGTGGAATGCCCGGAATTGCTGAGGTAGGCTTGAATCAAGAAAAAGCCATGATCTTACTTGATGGAATATATTCTACTGTGGTTGTCAGAGATATTTTGGAAAGAGAAAAAAGAAGAGGACAAAGACAAATTACTGATGCTGTTCTTCTCAGAAAAATTATCTTGTTTTTAGCGGACAATATTGGCAGTAATGTTTCGGCAACTTCTATTGGGAATGTTTTAGTTAATGAAGGTTTGCTTGAGAACAGAAAAACCAAACCAAGTGTTCATACAATTCTGGCCTATATCCGTGCCCTGTTAGAGTCTTATATTTTTTATGAAGCAAAGAGATTCGATATAAAAGGCAAAGATTTGTTAAGGACACTTGGAAAATATTATATTGTAGACATTGGATTGCGCAATTATCTTCTTGGCTACAAAAACCAAGACAGGGGTCATATCCTAGAGAATGTCGTATATTTTGAACTGCTTAGGAGAGGATATGGCGTTTTGATAGGAAAAATCGGCAATAGAGAAATCGATTTTATTGCCAATAAACCAGATGAAAAATTATACATACAGGTTACTGAGTCAATGATGAGCGAGGATGTACGCTTGAGGGAACTTGCCCCTCTAGAAATGGTAAGCGATAATTATGAAAAGATTATCCTATCCTTAGATAAAGGTGCCAATGAATCGTATGCAGGTATCAAAAGTATAAATATCATAGAATGGTTGTTAACTTAACAGCTTCATTCGCAACAAACAAAAGGAGGCTTCACTATGAGCGAACAATTTATCATGGCATGGGATAGCAGTAATTCAAAAACACAGGTCAAAATTAGGACTCTGGAAAGCAAGGAAAGCTATGATTTTGTTGTGGGTACCGTTAAACCAGATGGAGAAATCCCCAGTCAAGTGGAGTCACTTTTCAATGAAATAATGCAAGAGTTAAATCAACTAAAGCTAGAACTCAGTGCTTGCCGCGTTGTGTGTGCAGGACTGAGCAGCTATCATCGTCCGAATCTAGCCGAGGAACTGAGGCATGGTTTAGAGAAGCGCGGCTTCAAAGGTTTGATAAAACTTACCGGAGATTTCGAGATTGCGCTTTGGGGTGCCTTGGGGCAGATTCCCGACGAGAACGGTATGATTCCGGGCGGCGCGGTGCTGATTTCTGGAAAAGGCTCGATTTGTTATGGGCAGTCACCGGCAGGGAAGCGCCAGAGGACGGGGGGCTTTGGTCCTATGTTGGATGATGCGGGGTCGGGTTTTGCCATAGGTAGAGACATACTTTCAGCCATCGTTAAGTCTTCTGATAAGCGTCTTGGCAAAACGGCACTTAGCGACATCGTCTTCGAACAACTCAATATCAGCTCTGTCGGCGACCTTCTCCTGCTCGTGAACAACCCGCAATATCAGCTTTACGACCACGCCTATTTGGCGCCGGCTTTGGATATCGCCTACGAGAAAAATGACGCCATCGCTGCGTGGATTGTTGATACGACCGTGCATGATTTGATGGATCTGGCCAGACCTGTCATTGATGGCCTGGGCCTCAGTCAAGGGCATCTGGGGCTGGCAGGCGGAATACTGCTCAAGAGCAACAGTGTGCGTGAAAAGACCCTGGCAGCTTTGCGTGAGGCCTATCCCGATCTTCACATTAATTCAGCTGAAAAAAGCGCGGTTGAAGCAGCCTTAGAGTACGCCGAAAAGCTGGCTTAGGCAGTTTTATCTTATCCACTTCCTAATATGTTTTTGCGCAAACCCCGGCCTAGTCCGTGACGACCTCGCCTGACCAGTCGATGATGCCACCAAAGTCGTAAACATTCGTATAACCAAGTTTGATTAGTTGTTGGGCGGCGGTTTTGCTACGATTTCCCGAGCGACAATAAATGAGAATTTCTGCTTCTTTATCAGTTAGGACTGTAGGGGCATCCTTTGTGATGCGATCAAGCGGAAGATTAATTGCACCTTTAATATACCCCTCCGCAAACTCTGCCGGCGTCCTTACGTCCAATATGATGATTTCATCCCCGCTATCCATGCGCGCTTGCGCATCCTTGGCTGAGATTCTTTGATATTTTCCAGCAGAACTTTTAGATGATGAAAAAATCGATGGTTCTATGTTTTCTGATGTTTGTGGCTCAGTTAGCTGTTTCTTTGATTGGCAAGCAATAAGTCCAATGGCAATCAAAAGTACAGCAGCTGTACCTAGGATAAGTTTTATAATGGAATCCATACTTCGCTCCTTTAAAGCTTGATGCGTGTTCGAAATTTTACGATAATAGGATTATTATCCAATTAATATTACGAGGAGTAAAGATATGAAAAAGAATTTACTGAAGGTAGGTCTAAGCGCAATCGTTTTTTCACTCAGCCTGAGCCTTGCTGCTTGTGGCGGATTAACAGAGAAAACCGTAACAGGTACCGACGGTGTCACAGCAACTGCGTCCTCATCTTGGCAACAAATTGCAGGTGATGAAGAACTCGGGAAACTTTTTGACACGGATGGTGTCGACGTGGAAGACATCAAGCTAGCTCTTGGCAAAAATGGCGGCCGCGATGGCTACCTCATTGTCGAAGAAGTCTATCCCCAAGCCACCATGGAAGAACTGAAGAACTACTACATGGGCTATGCGAATAAACCCGATCAACTAGACGCCGCCATCGCAGAAATGAAATCTTATTATTTGACAGACCGCGAAATTGAACAAATTACACCAATTATTAAAGGCGAGACCTTGACACCAGAACAGGTGCAGTATCTGGACCAGGAGACGGTTTTGCAAGGCTACATGTACAACCTTACAAAAGACAGTGCTTTAAACATCAAACAAAACGCCGTAACAGATTTGATGATTAATGGGCAAAAAGTTCAATTCGCCGAGTACGTCTACTCCAACGCCCAGCTCACAAAAATAAAACAAATCGACGGCTATGCTCAAATCGGGGAACGATTCTATCTAATTTCCGTTTGGGACAATGAAAACGAATTTGAAAAGAACAGAAGTGAATACATCAAAGTACTTGAAAGTATCAAGATTCAGCCCGCTGTTACCACAGTGCAAAGCTCCAATCCTTAAGCCCTCTTAGAATAATTAAAGACTTTCAAAGCGGTGTAGTATAAGAGCTACACCGCTTGCTTTTTGCCATAAAATACGCCACAATATCGATATAAAAGTAGCATAAAAGCTGCTTTTTAATATCATTTGTCACACAAGGAGAAGAAGATGGCCAAAGAAGTTTTTAAATCAGAAGTAGTAGCCTTAGCGGAGGGCTTACAAATGCAATGTACCGCAAGAGACATGTCATTTATTCTTGATGAACCTATCAGCTTAGGTGGTACTGACAAAGGAATGAATCCTGTCGAAGCATTATTGTCCGCACTAGGTGCATGTAAAGCGATTGTGGTAAAGTCTTTTGCCAAAAAATATCGCATTAATTTGAAAGACATCAAAGTTGTCTGTGAAGGTGTTTTGGATCCAGATGGGTTCATGGGCATCAATCCAGACGCGAAGATTGGTTTTTCTGAGATTACAACACGTTTCTACTTTGACGCCGATAATACGGACGAAGAGCTGAAAGAATTCGCTGAGTTTGTGGAGCGTACTTGCCCTGTCTTAGATACTCTGGTGAATCCTGCCAAATTTGATTATGTCATCGAAAGGCTATAAGTAAGAGGTCTTAAGACCTGGCCCAAAGATAATAAAAGACTCTGGATTGATTTTCTCTCCAGAGTCTTTTTTACGTGTTACTCAGCGCTTATGTCAGTTTGATACTAGATGCAGTTGTTCGATGTAGCGTTTTACCGAACCGGCACCCGCGAAAATCTCACTATGTCCATCACGATCCGTAACGACAAGTGTTGGTGCTTGTCTGATGTTGAACTTGCTGCTCAGGCTGGCTTGCTCCTCGGCGTCGATGACCTCGTAGGCAATGTCAGCTTTGTTAAGCATATTGCTGGCCAAGCTGCAGTTCGGGCAGGTTTTGGTAGTGAAAAGTAAGCGCTTGCCACTAGTCACAAAATTTGGCTCACGCATTTGTTCGCTCGCGATGTAACTATCGAGGACATCCATTTCGGCGAGTTCGACCGATGGTATACCTTTATCAGCGCGTTCTTTTGGCAAAACGTGCCCCTCTGAAGCGGTCTCCGTATAAACAATACGCTCTTTGTATTCCTGGGTTTTGCCATCGTTCCAGTTTTGGACAGGACGATAGTAACCCGTGATACGGCTGTACACTTCCGTGTGCTCTCCACAGTCAGGGCAAGAGAAGACTTCGCCCGTGATGTAGCCATGGTTCGCACAAATCGAATAGGTAGGGGACATGGTGTAGTAAGGCAGTTTGTAGTTTTCTGCTATCTTGCGAATCAAGGTAGCTGCCGCTTTCCAATCCGGGAGTTTTTCGCCAAGGAAGGCGTGGAAAACCGTACCAGAAGTGTAGAGCGTCTGCAGCTGGTCTTGAATATCAAGGGCAGCAAAAATATCTTCCGTATACGATACCGGTAAGTGTGAACTATTGGTATAGTAGGGTGTTTCGCCTGGTTCTGAAGCGGTTTTGATGCCCGGGAAACGTTTGATGTCGTGTTTTGCCAAACGATAAGTCGTTGACTCAGCAGGCGTCGCCTCCAAGTTATACAGCGCACCATAATCCTCTTGGTACATGGAAAGGCGCTCGCGCATGTGGTTGAGAACCGCTTTGGAGAATTCTTGCGTCTCAGTGTGGGACATGTCTTTGCCCAACCAATTAGCATTCAAGCCAACTTCATTCATACCAATCAAACCAATAGTAGAGAAGTGGTTTTCGAAATTGCCAAGGTAACGTTTGGTGTAGGGGTAGAGGCCCTCATCAAGCAAACGTGTAATGATTTTACGCTTGATGTCTAAGGAACGAGCGGAAATATCCATGACATGATCAAGACGCTTGTAGAAGTCTTCTTTGCTCTTAGCTAAGTAAGCGATGCGGGGCATGTTGATGGTTACAACACCGACAGAACCCGTGCTCTCGCCACTGCCAAAGAAACCACCAGACTTGCGACGTAATTCGCGCAGGTCAAGACGTAAACGGCAGCACATGCTGCGCACGTCTGAAGGCTCCATGTCAGAGTTGATGTAGTTGGAGAAATAGGGCGTGCCATACTTGGCAGTCATTTCAAAGAGCAACTTGTTGTTTTCAGTTTCGGACCAGTCGAAATCTTTGGTGATGGAGTACGTAGGGATAGGGTACTGGAAGCCACGACCTTCAGCATCGCCTTCGATCATGATTTCGATAAACGCACGGTTGACCATGTCCATTTCTTTTTTGCAATCTTTATAGCAGAAATCTTGCTCTTTTCCACCAACGATACAGGGTAGATCAGCCAGGTCAGCAGGGACGGTCCAATCCAATGTGATGTTGGAGAAAGGCGCTTGTGTGCCCCAACGTGAAGGTGTGTTGACACCAAAAATAAAGGATTCGATGCTTTGTTTGACCTCTTTGTAAGTCAAATTATCAGCTTTCACGAAAGGCGCAAGATAGGTATCAAAGGATGAGAATGCTTGCGCGCCAGCCCACTCATTCTGCATGATGCCCAGGAAGTTAACCATTTGGTTGCAGAGAGAGGAGAGATGTTTCGCAGGGGCAGAGGTGATTTTGCCAGGAATACCACCCAGACCTTCCTGAATCAGCTGCTTCAAAGACCAACCCGCACAATAACCCGTCAACATGGAGAGGTCATGAATGTGGATGTCGGCATTCCGATGTGCTTGCGCAATTTCATCGTCGTATATTTCAGACAACCAGTAGTTCGCCGTAATCGCACCAGAGTTGGACAGAATCAAACCACCGACTGAATAGGTCACGGTCGAGTTTTCCTTAACGCGCCAGTCCGTTACCTTAACATAGCTATCAACAATTTCCTTATAATCAAGAATAGTGGACTTCATGCTACGTAATTTTTCACGTTGGCGACGATACAGAATGTAGGCCTTCGCCACATCGGCATAACCACATTGCACCAAAACATTCTCTACACTGTCTTGGATATCTTCTACTTCGATTTGATTATTCTCGATCTTAGCTTCAAAGTCTGCTGTGACTTTCAGCGCTAAGAGGTCAATAATACTATCGTGGTACTGCTTTTCTTGAGCATCAAAGGCTTTTTTAATCGCATCACTGATTTTCGTTAGATTAAAAGCCTCTGTCGCACCATTGCGTTTAGTAACGTGAAACATGTCCATCTCCCTTTTATATAAAAATATTTTGTTTTTATCGGTGATTAATAGTAAAACATATTGCCTTGGGAGAAGCAAGACAAAAAACACTATATTGTGTTTCAATTATCTTACAAAACACTACATATAGATATTTTTGGCAAAAAGACCCCGTTCGCCTCTTTAACCATTCCTTAACAGAAAGCCATTATTCTCAAGTTTTGCCCACGCAATTAAAGCCGACTGCATGTCCTGACAATGGCAGCGAAAAGCAAGCGTTGGGTCTAACGCAGTTATTGAAACAAAAAATTAAACACGTAAAACTAAATTAGGATAATTTGCTTTCAAGACATCGAAGATCGCCTGCATTTCACTTTCGCTATAGCCAAGCAGCGGCTCTAGCTCAGAAGCCATATCCGAACGATACTGAAGAATGTCGCCAGAATCTTTGTAGCCCTGCAAGGCATAAACTGGCGCTTCTTGTAACTGAGAAGCCAGCGTGCGCAGCTCCTCTAAACTATGAAAATTTTTCACAACTGTTGTGCGGAATTCAAAAGGTAAGGAACCCTCTAATAAGAATGCAATAGATTCCTCTATCGGTTTGACATCAAAACGCTCTAGACCAACCGTTTCCGGGTAGCGTGCTAAAGTGTTTTTCACATCCATAGCGACATAGTCAATCAAGCCCGCTTGAACTAGCTTGCGCAGCTCGGCTTGAAAACTCCCATTTGTGTCGAGTTTCACCAAGAACCCTAAATCCTTGATGCGCTGAATAAATGTATCTAGACCCAGCTGCAACAAAGGCTCACCACCACTGATACACACCCCATCCAATAGACCTTGACGTTTTTTTAGAAACGCAAAAAAATCTTCCTCAGGCATGTCTTCACTGGAGCCAGGATGCAGCACCAAAGAAGCATTATGGCAAAAAGGACAGCGCATATTACAAGCCGGCGTAAAAAGAGTGCAGGCTGTGTAACCCGGATAATCGAGCAAGGAAAGTTTTTGGAGGCCGGCTATGCGCATCGTGATCGTTTTGCCAATACTATTAAGACTTCAAATCATTCTGATCATCGTCTTTTCGACGAGTCTTGAGCACAATTAACACAACAGCCGCAAGTACGAGGCCGCCCCCAATAATAAAGGGCAAAATATCGCTGCGTTCGCCAGTCACCGGAAAACTTAGCGCCTTTATAAGAAAAGAATTAAATTTCAACATTGTACTCTCCTTCATTCTGAAAATAGGTATACTGGAAGTATAACATTTAGCAAAGGAGTCGTGCGATGGCGCTTAACATAAAACAACAAGTCTTCAGCTGGCGTTCACGTTTTTTTATCCAAGATGACAACGGTGTTGATCGCTATTTGGTCGAAGGAAAGATTTGGTCTTTTGGCAGAAAACTTTTTGTCTACGACATGGCCGGCGCTACCAGGCTCTACCTTGAACAAGTGGTGATGTCCATGATGCCACGTTACGACATTTATATTGATGGGCAAGCCGTCTGTCAGGTGCACATGCGCCCCCGACTTTTTAATAGTTATTATGAAATTTATGGTCTGAATTGGAGCGTAGAGGGTGATTTTTTCGCCCACGAGTATATCATTCGCGAAGGCGATTACACTATCGCAACTATTTCGAAAAAGTGGTTTACATGGGGTGACACATATCATTTAGAATGTGCTAATCCCAATAATGAACTAGCCGTGCTTGGTGTTGTACTAGCAATAGATTCAGCTCAGCACGAGTCAGACTAGACACATTATTCAAGCTTGGCGTTGTCAATCAAGAAATCAACAACCTTATTGACGAGCACGACTTGCACCAGATACGGTTTTCCGAATTGCTCCTCATAATTTTTAGGATCAAGAATTCCCATTTTCTCTTTGAAATAGGTCGAAATATCTTCTGGGCTTACGGAAACCTGCGCATCCTCAGCAATCGCCTGAATAATTAAACTGTATTCAGCATTGCGTTTATTCTGGTCCTCATACTTTGCCACAAGTTCTTCTCTAGTCGTGACACCCTCAGCGAATTGAATTAGTTCTTCAAAGCCCATTCCATAGGTATCAGCCTGGTTCTGAAAATATGACAGCATCGCATTTTCTTGATAATCCAACAATGCTTTAGGGATGTCAGTCACTGTAGAGTCCTCAATCAAATCCTGCTGCAGAGAGACTGATATCTGTGCGGCTTGCATATTTTTATGTAGTTTCTCTTTTAATTCAGCGACGGACTTCCAACCTGTGGAAGCAGCAAAATGTTTCGCCACATAGTCGTCTGTCAACTCTGGTTTTACTTCTTCCACGATGTAATTAATCGTAATGGCAAAAGTAGCCTCTTTACCATTTAAGTCTGGCTGCCCATAATCTTCAGGAAAAGTCACCTGGATATCAAATTGCTCACCAGGTTTGTGTCCTTCCAATTGTTCTAGAAAATCATCGATATACTGGGTTTCGCCGATGACAACTTCAGTGCCAGCCCCATTCGTGCTACCACCCTCAAAAGCGACCCCATCTATGCTACCCACATAATCGATATTCACGCGGTCGCCATGTGCTATGGCTTTGTCCAAAACCTGTTTTGTCGTGCTAGCTTGGTCGAGGAGGAAATCCACTTCGGCCTGTACTTGCTCGTCCGTTACCGTATGGATTTCTTTCGATACTGGAATATTTTTGTAATCAGATAGAGTCACATAATCTAAGGCTTTTATTCCCTTCCAAAAACCTTTTTCATCTAGACCTTCACTCAAACCAAACGTGCTGGTCCCTTCGTTTATAACGGCGAGTTCGGATGTTGATGCATCGGTGTCAGTCCCACTTGGTTCTTCACTTCCGGCTGTGGTTTCTGTAGTTTCTACACCGCCGCCTTGTGACGCCGTGGTTTCTGTTGTTGTGTTGCTGCAGGCTAAAAGAGTGACTGCAGGGATAATGCCTATTAAAAGGATAGATAAAAGCCTTTTTTTAAAATTCATCAAAAATCTCCTCAAAAATCTAATTCTCATTAGTTTAACCTATTTTGGGTATTGTGACATATCTTGCTTGCAAACTTGCCCAAAACCGCACCAGTGCTAAGTTGTAAAAATCTCAAGAATTTTCCCCTGGATTGCGTCAGCCATTTTGCTGTGCCCTGCAGCGTCTAGATGTAGAGCGTCAATAGGGCTGGCAGCAGTGATTTTGGCCGCATCCAGATAGTGACAGTTTTGATCTTTTGCGACTCCTTCAAAATAGTGCGCTAGCCCCTGTGATTTGGCGAGTCCTCTTTCTGCATCAAACATTTCGCCGAATTCTGAATGCACAATATTCTCATGCAGCTCAATGGGAGAAATCAGCAAAATCGGCACACGCACATCTTTCACTTCCAAGAATGCATGGATTTTCTGTATCAAACGCCTAGCCCCATCGGCAATTTCTGAAGCACTGCGTTTGAAGCGTAGTTTCATGTCATTGGTCCCAAGCATTACGACAATCAAATCGAGAGGAAGTTGGGACTCGATACAAGGCACGATGTAGGTAATGCCGCTTTTTTCTCCTTCTACCGGATCGTCCATTTCGCAGGTTCTGCCATTTTGTCCTTCCTCAATAATGCGGAAGTTTGGCCCGAGTTGCTTTTGTAATAGGCCAGTCCACCTTAGGTCTTCAGGGTAGCGAGAGCCGTCTTGTGGGTGTGCTCCCCAAGTGTTGGAGTCACCGAAGCAGAGAATTCGTATTGCCATACATACCTCCATACATATCGTTATACTTTACCATTATAGAAAAAGCACGACGATTGTACTTGAAAATTCTGTGAAAAATTGTGAGATCTTCTGTTAAACTTAAGCGTGTAGATAAGCAATAAGTGGAGGAAAGCCTTATGAAAAATCAGCGTTATAGCTTGACTGTCATGCTCGTGTTACTCGCATTTGTGCTTACACTGGCTGCCTGTCAACCAACGGCAACAAGGTCTACGCTTGGAGATGCGGTAAGTACTGAAACTGAAAAAAGCTCGACTAGCACAGAATCAGTCGCGAGCGAAAGTTTGGAAGAAACGGTTGCCTCTACCGAAACTATAGCTGCAACTCAAGAGATTTTTACACCAGAATTATCCGTCGAAGTTTTAGTGAGCGGGCTCGATCATCCTTGGGACATCGGACAACTACCGGATGGTTCATTAGTGATAACGGAAAGGTATGGCGCGGTTTCCCTATTCAAAGATGGACAGCTTCAGCACATCGCGGACATTGAAGGCGTGGCGGCTTTTGGAGAGGGTGGCTTAACAGGCTTGGCGGTTGACGTAGATTTCTCCGCCAATCGATTTATTTATTTGGCATACAATACATTGGGTGACAATGGTCCAGAAGTGAAAGTTACACGCTTTGTCTTGTCGGAAGAATTGACTCTTGAAGAACCCTTTGCCCTTGTGGAAGGTATCCCGGCAATTGGTAGTGGCAGACATTCAGGTTGCCAAATAGAGATGGGTGCAGATGGGGCAATTTGGATTGGCACGGGCGATGCAGCGACTTCGACGACCCCTCAAGATCCCAAGAGCTTGGGAGGAAAAATCTTACGCGTGACGCGCGAAGGCGGAGCTTGGCCAGGCAATTTAAGTGACCCTTTTGATCCGCGTATTTTTAGTTATGGACATCGCAACACGCAGGGCCTAGCACTATTTGAATTTGAAAAAGACGGAAGCTTTGGCTTCAGTGCTGAGCACGGTTCTAATATTGAAGACGAAATCAATCCACTTGTAAAAGGTAATTTCGGTTGGTCGCCAAAACCCCCTTATAACGAAGCAGTGCCAATGACTGACTTTGCGCAGTTCCCAGACGCAATTGCTGCTAGCTGGAATTCAGGCCAAGGCACCATCGCAATTTCTGGCATCGCCCTGCTGAAAGGTCAAGATTGGGGCACTTACGAAGGTAGTTTGGCTGTCAGTGTTTTAAAGGGCAGGCATCTACGTTTGATAAGTTTCGACAATGGTCAGTTGAGCGGGGAAGAAGTTCACTTTGAAGGTGAATTCGGAAGACTTAGAGCAAGTGTACTTGGACAAGTCGATGGCCATTTGTACCTTACAACAGACAATGGCAACGATGATGCCATCATCAAAATTAGCCCCAAATCCAAACTGAATCAAGACTAGCAGAAAAGGCTGATTAAAAAAGCCCCAAACCATATACGGTTCAGGGCTGACAGTAGTGTGATCTCTAAAAATTAAGCCTTGTCGACGAGACGTTTTTCGCCGGTAATAGCTTTGAGGGGCGCGATATCCTGTGTAACTTCCAGGACACCGAGGTATTCGCCTTCTTCACTGTGAACGGCAAAGTAGCGGATCAAAATAAGTTTTTCACCCATTTGGATCCAGAAGTCTTCTTGCTTCTTTTTGCCAGACTTAAAGTCATTCACAATGCCTTCGACGATGTGCACGCTTGCGGGTGGGTGGCAGTTGGAGACTTCACGGCCGATGATAGCCTTGGTTCTAGGGAAAACGCGCTCCGTGCCTTGTGAGAAGTAACGCACCGTGTCATCAGCGCCTACGAAAGTCATATCCAAAGGTAAGGAATTCAAGACTTGTGTTAATTCGATGTTTGAGAAGAAGCCGGTTGGCAATTGAATTGCGCCATTGTCAGGTGTGACGGGTGCCTTGGGGGCTTGGCCTTCGCTGGGCTGCCATTTTTGCTGAGGTGTGTGCAAGAAATAGCCTAATTCATCGCTTTCTTCAGCTATGCTTACCCATTCGTCATGCTTGAGGTTTTCCAATAACATTGGCAAAAGGATCTGCTCCTCCTTGTAACTCATCTCATCAATCTTATTTAAGGTCTCCTCTAAACGCGCCGCCGTTTGCGGATCGTTTGCCTGAGCCAGCACTCTTGTCTCTTTAATCATGGCGCGAATTTCATCATCAACAGCCCACATTACTTTTGGCGGCGCAGTAATTCCGTGACGCTCCATGTGCGGGAAAAAGAGATTTTCTTTTCTGGAATAATGGTTTTCTATGCCAGCCAACTTTTCGATGTGGGGGAGTAAGTCGGCTGTATTTTCGTTTTGGCTGTGCTTAGCGATAGCTGGTCGGATTTCGTCTGCGATTGATTTTTCTAGAGCCTTGATTTCAGCCGTAAACACCTGCACCGGGTGACCTTCGCTCTGGGCTTCAACGTTTAATGTTTGTGCGTCATCCACACTATCGCGGAAGACGGCCGCATGCACATCACACAGTCTCTGCACTTCTTCAACAGGCACGCCTTCGTTGATGAGCGCTTGTTCGGCAGCGGAAATTTCACTTGCAGATACGCCTGTAAACGCAGCGTCGAACTCTCCCTTTACTTCTTCAACGGTTTGTCCGGCATGTAATTTCTCTAGTAGGCCTTTGATGACTTCTTTGCGGTATTCACGATTATTAATTTCCTGGCTCATGTTTTACTCCATTCTGCTTTCGGGTTAGTTGGCTTGTAATTAGTTAGCTATTGCTTACGCTTATTCTAGACGAGTTTTCTGCTGAAGAAGTTGATTTGAATCAATTATCTTGTGTTGGGATAAGCGTGACGCTTGAAATTTTCGGCGCGCGTTGACAAAAATGCAGCTTGTACGCGGACTTTTTGATTTTTAATGTATTTTTCGTCAAAAAAACAGCTTGTACGTCACTTATCATCGAATTTCAGGGCTAAAGATGCCAAAACTGTCGCACAAGCTGTATTTTTGGCAATTTTTTGGCTTGTACGCGCGGTTCTGGCGTACAGGTCGCTTTTTTGCCAATAAATTATTCCAATGCATATTGACACGCTAGGCTATACGTGTTAAATTTTAGTTAGACATTGCTAACCACTTGCTTTTTATAGTATTTTTGGCAAAAAGAAGCAAGACCTGAATCACACTATATGAGGAGGCTATTATGGCTTACGAACTTAAAGCACTAGAATACGCATACAATGCACTGGAACCTACAATCGACGAAGAAACCATGAAACTGCATCACGACAAACATCATCAGGCATATGTAAATAACCTGAACAATGCACTTGATGGCGCAAACGTAAAGGCAGAAACTATCGAAGAACTCTTGGCAGACTTAAACCAAGTACCCGAAGACAAGAGAAATGCGGTTCGCAACAATGGTGGTGGACACTACAACCACACACTGTTCTGGGAAACTATGACACCAGGCGGTGCTAAAGAACCATCAGGCGCGCTGGCAGAGGCGATAGATAAAGCATTTGGCAGTTTTGCAGACTTTAAAGACAATCTAGAAAAAGCAGGAGCTGGACAATTTGGTTCAGGCTGGGCTTGGCTTGTTTTAGACAAAGGTGAGCTAAAAGTCACGAGTACGGCTAATCAAGATTCCCCGATTTCTTTAGGACAGACCGTCCTCTTAGGAAACGACGTTTGGGAACATGCCTACTATCTGAAGTACAACAATCGTCGCCCAGACTACCTCAAAGCATGGTGGGATGTTGTAAACTGGGACGTAGTGGCAAAACGCTACGAAGACGCGAAGTAACACTTAAAACACCCAATATAAAAACAAACAAAAAGAGGGTTCCTTGTGGGCCCTCTTTCTTTATTTCAAAATAGGCTTCTTGTGGCCCCTTTGTCTTTCATTATTTTAGTTTGTTGCTTGAGATTTTTTGCCAAAGCTCCGTGATTTTGGGCGTTTGCTCCCGCCATCAGGAACAAAAGCTGACTTTGACTTTGGACGATTTGCTTTAGTTTTTGAAGTCGTGGCTGACTTCGATTTGGGCCGCCATTGTTTGCTTTCCGACTTTTGCGAGCGATCTGGCGCTCCGCTTTTTCTTAGCGGGAGTTTCGCTTTGGGGGAGGGCTTTTTGCCAGTATTATCAGCCTTCTTTTCACGTTTTTCTTCAAGAATCTCCCATTCTTTGGGAACAAGACGCGCTTCGATTTCCGCTCCGGAAAACGCCGAAATTTCCGAGATGCGATTGTATGTGTTAGGGGTAACAATCGTGATGGCGCGGCCTTTCTGACCGGCCCTGGCGGTACGACCGATGCGATGGACGTAGTAGGCGTCAGACGTTGGTATGTCGTAGTTAATAATTAGATCTATGTCGCTGACGTCAATGCCCCTCGCAGCTACATCCGTCGCGACGAGAATAGTGTAATGTCCCCCGCGAAATTTCTGCATGATTTGGGTGCGCGCCCCTTGTGTCATGCCTCCGTGGAGACCTTCCGCGCTATAGCCCCATGACTTAAGCTTATTCGTCGTCGAATCGACCATCCGCTGCGTATTGCAAAAAATCACAGCCTTCTCAGCAGCCTGATCCGCCATGATGTGCTGGAGTAGTTTCATCTTCAAACGCTGAGGCGCCATGTAGTAGAGTTGTTCGATATCCGGGCGATTCTCGTCTGAATCCTCAATTTTTACGGTAACAGGATTTTCTTGATGTTCTTTGGCAAAATTCAAAATCGCCTTAGGCATCGTCGCAGAAAAGAACACCTTTTGCGGCTCATGCAAGTGAATCATGACTTTGGCAATGTCATCCCGAAAGCCCATGTCAAACATCTCATCAGCTTCGTCCAAAACAAAAAGTTCTACACTTTCGAGTTTTAAGACTTTGCGCTCGATAAGATCCAGCACGCGACCTGGGGTACCGACAACCACCTGAACGCCATACTTAAGACGCCTGATTTGTCGGTAGATTGGCGTACCACCAAAAACAGGCATGACGGTCAAATCTTTTAAGTAGCGTCCAAGACGCAGAATTTCTTCGGATATTTGCATCGCAAGTTCACGGGTAGGAACTAGGATAAGACTTTGGAGTTTGTTGTTATTGAGATCTAAAGCTTCGAGAATGGGGATGCCAAAGGCGGCGGTTTTGCCACTTCCGGTTTGCGCCTGACCTATTAAGTCGCGTCCTGCTAATAATTCTGGCAAAGCCATCTCTTGTATCGGTGTCAATTCTTCAAAAGACATAGCGCTTAACGCACGCCTCACCGGTTCAGACAGTTGGGAAATAGTGTTTTCGTTTTTAATCATCAGCAGAGTGTAACACGGATTTGTAAAAAAGCGAGGGTTTATTGGAAATTTGTTCTTGCTATAGATTGGAATGCCCGTTTTCTGGGGCGATGGTGCCAAGTTTTCAACTCCCTGTAAGAAACAGAGGGCTTTTCCCTTGAATCGCTGCAGTAGCCTGAAAAGTTGTCACTCCACGCATGGTTAGCACACCCTAATCATGCTAAAATGAGGTAGTAAACACAAACATCAGCTGATGAGAAAGAACCTAATATGAAAATTGAACTTTGGAGCGACTATATTTGTCCCTACTGCTACATTAGTAATGTGAATTTCGAAAAAGCATTCGAAGCATTTCCCAGACGGAGCGAAATCGAGCTCATTCACCACGCGTTCCAGCTTTTGCCAGACGCACATTACGACAATAATCCACCCTACTACGAGACTTTGGCGTCTGCATCACAGAAAACAATAGAGGAAATCAAAGATAGAGATAAACCCGTTCTTGAGCTCGCCAAAAGATACAAGGTACCGATTGATTTTGAAAAAATTCAACTTGCGAATACGGCCAAAGCCCATAAACTTACGTATCTTGCTGAAGAAAACAAGCTGCAACACCAGTGGGTTTCGCGCGTTTTCAAAGCCTATTTTGTCGACGGTCTAAACATCGCCGACGAGAAGACACTAAAAAATTTAGCATTAGAGGTAGGTCTACCCGTCGACGACCTGGCAGAAACACTAAATTCAAAGTCCTACGAAGAACGCATGCACCAGGAAAGGGAAGAGGCCTATAAAATCAATTTCGCCACTATCCCATATTATTTAATTAATGGCAAAACCGAGCTCCCCACCACGCTAGGCCCTGATGAATACTTAGAAATACTACAAGAGCATATTTAATGCACATCGTCCGTTTTAATACGCTAGCGGATCATAAAAAAACAAACGAAAACCCCTGCAAACATTGATTTACAGGGGTTTTCGTTCATATAAAATGATATGGCGGAGAAGGAGGGATTCGAACCCTCGCACGCTTTCACGCCTAACGATTTAGCAAACCGTCCCCTTCGGCCTCTTGGGTACTTCTCCAAAGCGCTGTGTTTTCATACTTAGAATATGCTTTGACATCTTACAATGCGCTTGAAAAACTGTCAAATAGATTTTCGAGTGGCGGGTTTTGTTTTGCCAAAAATTTCGCAGAACTACTTGACCTGTCGTAGTAGTGCTGATATTAAAAGCGTCATTAACAATATCATGGAGGAGATGAATGATGGAAACGATTAGGCAATATATTGACAATCTTTTGCGGGTTTACCCAAATCTGCGGAGGCGGATCGACTACATAGGAATATTTTGCAAGATAGTGAGGAGCGTTTTTCTGATTTGTTGGCGCAGGGCCATTCAGAAGCAGAAGCGCTTGGGCTTGTTATTCAACAGTTTGGGAGCTTTGACGACATTCGTAAGCAATTGGGTGTCGGAGCGATTGATGCGGATCTTGTTGCCAAAAGGCAGGCTATGGCGGAGGAGTATAAAGTCTTTCGCAAGCGTTTCACTGTAGCCATCGTTATCGGTGTTGTGCTGGGGATTTTGGCTGTTGTCTTGGGTGGTGTTGCGAGTGCTTTTAGCGATGGGGAAGTGTTGACGATATTGGGCTTCTTTTTGCCAGTAACAGGCGCAGCTGCAATCTTTGTGTACTTCGGAATTCATAATGCACGCTACATGAATTACTTCAGGGCGAACAAAATGTACGACTATTTGGATGAAGAAAGTTACGAAAAGGCACGGCTTCTTGATCAAGAAAGTCTTGATAATTCTTTTGGCAAAACCGGCCCCACCCGCGCCGAAAGAGAAAGAAGCGAACGCATTAGCGGAGCCCTTTGGGTGATGGCAGTGGCGGTTTTTCTAAGCCTAGGCTTTATCGGTGGCTGGTGGCATCCAGGTTGGCTGGTCTTCGTAGCCGCAGTAGCTATACAAATGTTTATTCTCTAAGACAGGCATGACTACAGGCGTAAACAAATTGTGTGAGCCAACGACGCGTCAATAAAAACCCTGTAGTCCTTTACCAGCAAACGCAGCTCCGCTACAATGAATAAAGCATTGGCAAAGGAGCCACACCATGGCCGAACAAAAAACCAAACCCCAAGACATCGATGTAAGGGCACATCTCGAAAAAATCGAAAACCCCAGGCGCAGGGCTGAAGCTTTGCGCCTTTTAGATATTTTCACCGAAACCACAGGCTGGCCCGCTGTCTTGTGGGGCGACAGCATCATCGGTTTTGGGTCCTACCATTACAAGTACGCAAGTGGCCACGAAGGTGACGCCGCGATTGTCGCTTTCTCCCCGCGCAAAGCCCGACTTGTCCTCTACCTCGCAATCTACGACGAAAAAGGAAAAGCCTTTCTCGAGCGTCTGGGCAAACACAAATCTTCCGTAGCCTGCGTTTACGTCAACAAACTGGAAGACATAGACGAACACGTTTTGCGCGAAATGATTACCTACACTCAAGAGTATGTCCAAGCCCTCTACCCGCAAGCATAAAACTTTGTCCATCATAATAATATTGGCAAAAGGAGCCCACCCATGTACCTCGTTTTTGTAAGACACGGAAAAGCAGAATACGGATATGATGACTTCTACCGCGCCCTAACCCCAGAGGGCATCGAAGCATTGCGCAATTTCTATCCTAAATTAGAAAACGCATTGCGCGATAGCATTACGGACTTCAACGCTGCCACGATGACCGTGCTAACAAGTCCGAAAATCCGTGCACTCCAAACAGCCGAATTACTGGTAGAGCATCTCGGACTCGATGGCCTTGAAGAAGTAGAAGAACTGATGAATTACTCCTTGGCTTCCGCATTGAAAGCAGCGCGAAAAACTGGTAGCGATGTCGTTTTCATGGTTGGCCACGATCCCATGTGTAGCGTGTGGGTGTCGGAGCTTTGCCAAGAAGAAGTTTCTTTCAAAAAAGGCGCCGCCGCCCTCGTTGACTACCGCCGACCGAATGAGCTTGTCAAACCACTCGTATGGTACCTGAGCCCAGGAAAAGCGAGATAAAGTGGGCCAGGGTTCTTGCTTAATACAAACTGTAAGATGCAAAAACGACGCTCCATCAAACTCC
>CAZNNL010000036.1:19041-20526 GCA_964574395.1 uncultured Oscillospiraceae bacterium
CAAAAACGACGCTCCATCAAACTCCACCTTGATACAGCGGATTTTTTGCTACGCCCCCCAAAAAAACAAAAAAGCCCCCTGCATTGCAGGAGGCTCTGAAGTAGTAAATATAAAACTTATGGCTTTCCTGTTTTGATATTGTAAGCAGCGTAGGTATAAAGTCCTGGCAAAATCAAACCAAGCAAGAAACCAACTATCCCGAAAGTACCACCAGCCGCGATGCTGATTATTTGACCAAGGATTGCAAGACCAATAACAATCAAACCAAGATTAAAAAGTTTTGGCGCCATCGGTGGATTCATGTAATTGCTTACACCCTTGATTCCTGCAATCAGCTGAAAAACTGTTCCCGCGATAGACAGAATAATACCCAGATAAATTAATCCAGAATAAACACCCATTGCAATCAATACAGCTGCACCAAATAATGATAATATCGAAAGCAAAGCAGCAATTCCGCCCCCAACAATCATGATAATTGAAGTAATTTGTAAGAGCTTTTGTGATGAACTTGGCATAATTTTTCCTCCCTATATGTGCTTGATTTTCAAGCAGCAAACCTATTATTAAATAACAATTCTATTATACTGTATGCAATGTTAAAAAAGTATTAAATTATCGCTAACAATATAGATAATTTGATATTCAAAATAATGTTGTTTTTGGCAAAATGATACAATACCATCAAACACCTGACGAAACACAGCACAAACCAAACTTGGATTGCTGCCCCCGTTTCCAAGGACTTTTACCCATCACATACTAGAGTTGGAGACATTATGTGCGGCAGATATTATCTCGAACCTGAAAAAGGCTTACCTGAACTAGAGCGAATTCGTAAATATATCCAAGAACGTTTTGGTGACGAAGCGTTGGATAGTTTAAAGACAGGTGAAGTTTTTCCTGGCGATAGGGTGCCGGTGCTTTTGCCAGCAGTATTGCCTTCAGAACAAAGCTCTTCCTCGAAATCATCAGATGATGAATCTGCGCCAAAAGGCTCATTTATCGCGGTGCCGATGCAATGGGGCTACCCAGGTTTTGACAAGAACTTGCTCATCAACGCCAGAGCCGAAACCGCAGCAGACAAGCCAACTTTTCGTGAAGCCGTTCGCAGTCAGCGCTGCATCATTCCCAGTAACGGTTTCGTTGAATATTCCCACGACAGCAAAGGGCGCGCAATCGATAAGTTTCGCTTTAACACGGAAGAACAAGGCATGCTTTATATGGCCGGCTTGGTTTTGATGCACGAAGGAGATGCGCGATTCGTTATCTTGACCAGAGCAGCCAACAACTCGATGGCGATGGTACATCATCGTATGCCTGTGATAGTGGCAAAAGAACAACTGAAAGACTATTTAACAGATAACGCTGTTGCCCAAACAATTCTCGCTGAATCCAATCCGCTGTTAATCCATTTTCCAGCCGCTCGCTAGGGAGAGGTCTCGTAGCGCTAGCTCCCCGAGAGCGTCAAAACTGTCCATTCGC
>CAZNNL010000037.1:0-20235 GCA_964574395.1 uncultured Oscillospiraceae bacterium
CGCCTTCACCGGGAATTACCCGGCACCCTGCCCTGCGGAGCCCGGACTTTCCTCACCTGCTGGCTTTCACCATGCAGCCGCGATTGTCCAACTTTCTCTTCGCACCGTTTAATTATACACTTTTCATCTTAATAGTTGGACAGTTTTGAGCTCTCGGTGAACCAGCACTACGAGAGCGACTTTTTTGGCCAGGTTACCAAGTAACCAAGCCTCCAAACCAAACAAAAAAGTTACTCCCGAATATCGGTAGAAATCGGACTTTCTTTTAACAGTTCGAATTTTTTATTGCGTTGATACAGCGCGTTTAGCTTATAAAGCTTACGTTTATCAAGCTGTTTCAGCTGGCTTTCCGAAACTCTAAACTGCCAGCAACCGTCAACGGTGCTTGGCGTGTTCATACGTGCGTCGCCGCCAAAGCCAAGGAAGTCTTGCAGCGGGGCCACAGCCATGATTGCCGTACTTGACCAAACTGTGCGTATGAAGGTTTGACAGGCGGCGCTGTTGACACCACCTCTGCCCCAGTCTGCGCCATCTGGAAAGGCACAATAATCGAGTGCATGTTGTCTCACGTCTTCTTGAGCTTCCCAAAGCCAACCGAGCATCGTGGTATTGTCGTGTGTGCCAGTATAGGCGCAACAATTTTTAGGGTAGTCATGGGGAAGATCTGTTGAGCGAATTCCGGGGTCAAGGGAAAACTGTAAAACTTTCATCCGTGGAAAGCCTGATTCTTCTAATAGCTCAAGGAGGTCGTCGTCTACCACGCCAAGATCTTCGGCGATAATGGGTAATTCGCCGAGGCGAGAGGCGGCGACTTTGAAGAGGTCGATGCCGGGGCCTTTGCGCCATTGTCCGACGCGGGCGGTTTTTTTGCCATAACGAACAGCCCAATATGCGGATAAACCACGGAAATGATCGATACGCAGCAAGTCATAGCGGTTAAGCTCATGCTTAATGCGACTTACCCACCAATCGTAATCGCGTTCCTTTAGGAGTTCCCAGTTAAAGACCGGGAAGCCCCAGAGTTGGCCATCTTCGGAAAAATAATCGGGTGGAACGCCCGCTACTTCAAGGGGCATGAAATTCTTATCCAGAGCAAAGAGCTCACGATTCGCCCATACATCAGCGCTGTCACGACCGACGTAATAGGGCATATCGCCGTAGATGCCCAAACCTAAAAGATTGAGTTCGCCCTTCAACCTGGTCCATTGTCTTGAGAAAACCCATTGAATAAATATCTGTTTTTGAACTTCTCCGGGGTATTTTGCGACAAATGCCTCAAGGGCTGCAGGTTCATGTCCAGCTAAGGCTTTGTCTGGCCATTCCCACCAAACTTTGTGATCAAATTTTTCTCGAATGACCATGAAAATAGCATAGTCGCGAAGCCAAAAACTCTGCTGCTCGAAACGCGCCATATCTGCACTATGTTCTGCGGATAGACGTTTGAATGCTAAGTCTAAATAGGCGCGGCTGTTGTTATGGACGAAACCGAAGTCAGCTACAAGTTCATCACCGCGATACATAAATTCAAGCAGCTCATCAGCAGTCAAGAGACCGTCTTCCATGAGAAGTCGTGGATCAATTAAGCGACTATTGCCGGCAAAAGCAGACAGGCACATATAGGGTGAATCTATGGCTGGCTGACCAAGCGGCAAAATTTGCCAATAAGTAAACCCTGACGCAACTAATTGTTCACCAAACTCTAACGCTTCCTGCCCCATGGTTCCGTGTCCAAAAGGTCCCGGTAAACTTGTAATATGAGCCAACATCGCACTCGTTCTATCCATTTTTCATCCTCGACTAATTTCCGAAAAAGTTAGCAATCAACTATATTTCTAGCGCCGCACGCTTGCGTATACTGAGCGCCACATGCCACACGTTTTACTCACTAAATAGGCTGTCATGTTCATACTTGTCTTCTAGTTTACTGAAAAGGTAAGAAAAAACAACTCCGACGGCGAAAAGCGCGATACATAAGAGGAGTTGGGTTTCGAAGGTCCAATTGTTTTTTGCCAAAATTGATGCATCAAAAGCGGGGAAAATTTTGGTCGGAAAAATGACGATGGTTGAACCGATAACCAAGCCAAGAATAATGTGATACATCACGGAATAGTGGCGTTTGAGCAAGCGACTCATGAGCTTCGAGAATAGCAAGGCGCAAAGCACCACCCCCACGCCCAGTGGGATGATGGCGGTCATGTCCAATGCCGAGATGCGATCAGCCATTTTCTCATACAATCCAAAATAAATGAGAAAATTCGATGGGCTAAGTCCCGGGACGATAAAACCGAGCCCGATTGCAAGGCCACTAATCAGCCAAATTAAGGGGTTAGGTGTAACGTTCAATAATTGGACATCGCCAAGCATCATAAGGACAAATAGGAAGACGGCTGCGAGAATGAGGGCTAACCAGGATTTTGTGTTCCGTCCCTCTTTGCCAGCAGTTTTATATAAGGAAGGGAAAGTTCCTACGACGAAACCGATGAACAAGCAAATTGAAATGGCTTCATAGCGGCCTTCCAAGGCTTTTTTGACAAAAATCGAAAATAGAACTACGCCAACCATTCCGCCCAATATTACTGGCAAAAAGAAGCGCACGTTCTTCCAAAAGTTCTTGCGTATATTAGCTAGAAAAGCTAGCAGCGGGTCATAAATACCAAATATAACTGCCATTACACCGCCTGATAAGCCTGGCAATATAGCGCCAATGCCCACCACGGTTCCTTTAATAAATCGAATTAACCAGTCCAAAATTCTACCTCTAATTGACTACTGCCTCTCAAATTCTAACGCTCACAGCAGTTCAGTTTCTTTCCAAGAGATTGTAACGCAAGGAGCAGTGCTTAACAATGAAAGGTTTTGGTGATTTTTTTTTACGCTTATCGGTCTTTTTGAGCCTTTCAAATGGACGTATGCTCTTTTCATCTGTAATATGAGTCATTATCGTCGCAAGTAACAATAGGAAGTACACAAGCGACGAAGGAGGAAACAAAATGAAAAAAAGATTAATTGCAAGTTTATTGACAGCTGTCATGTCAATCAGTCTTATCACGGCTTGCGGTTCTAATGGTGAAACTACGAAGGCCGCTGAAATAACGACTGCTGCTGGCGAAACAACAGCCGCTGGTGAAACCACCGTCGCTGCCACAGGTGATAGCATCAAAATTGGTGGTCTCGCTCCCCTAACCGGTCCCGTATCGGTTTACGGTATTGCTGTAAACAACGGTGTCAGTTTAGCGTTTGAAGAAATCAACGCTAAGGGCGGCATCAATGGGCAACTAGTTGACTACGTTGTATATGACGAAAAAGGCGATTCTGTAGAAGCAACCAACGCCTATGACAAATTGGTACAAGAAGGAATCGTAGCCTTGATTGGCGACGTTACCTCTACCCCATCCATCGCTGTTGCTCAACGCAGCGTGCAGGACAACATGCCTATGATTACCGCTTCAGGTACGTCTTTGAAAATTACTGAGGCTGGCAAAAACGTGTTCCGTACCTGCTTCACCGACCCTTATCAAGGTGATTTCATGGCACGCTTTGCCTCAGAAAACCTAAAGCTCACCAAAGTCGCTGTCCTCTATGATGCGGGTAACGATTACTGTGTTGGCTTAACAAACGCTTTTGTTGATCGTGCAAACGAGCTCGGTATGGAAGTTGTCGCTCAAGAGACATACGCTGCCGGTGATGTCGACTTCAAAGCACAATTGACCAAAATTCAACAAGCAGCTCCCGAAGCACTTTACATCCCTGATTACTACGAGACTGATATTCAAATCATTCGCCAAGCTAGAGCAGCTGGTATCGACGTTCCTTTCTTGGGCGGCGACGGCTGGGATGGCGTGTTAATGGAAAGTGTCACTGGTTCAAAAAACTCAACAGATGCTGACAACACCTATTTCACCAACCACTACTCTGACAAAGACACTGACGAAAGAATTCAAAACTTCATCACAGCTTACAAAGCTAAGTACAACATGGACCCCGTTTCTTTCGCCGCTTTGGGCTACGACAGTGCTTATCTTCTGGCTGAAGCCATCGAAAAAGCAGGTAGCACAGACAAACAAGCTATCGTTGATGCGATGACCGCAATCGATTTTTCTGGAATTACCGGAAACATTACCTTCGACGAGAATCGCAACCCGATTAAATCTGTTACAATTATAAAAATTGAGAATGGTGACTATACACTGTTCGACAAATTGGAACCTACCAACTAAAAATATACTTTAATTGATTGTAGTGGACTCCTGGCGCGTTTATTGCATCAGGAGTCTATTTATTAATAGGCATCCGGGGGAGGATCTATGTATTTTATAGTTCAATTCATCAATGGCCTACAGATTGGTTCTATTTACGCACTGATCGCGCTAGGTTATACCATGGTTTATGGCATCGTGAAGTTAATCAACTTCGCCCATGGTGATATTTTGATGATGGGTTCATACTTTTTGCTGATGCTAATTACAGCGGCTGGCGTGCCCTTTTTAGCGGCAGTACCCATATCCATGCTCCTCTGCGCCCTACTTGGTGTAACGATTGAACGCATAGCCTATAAACCCTTACGTCAAGCATCCAGACTGTCAGCCTTGATTACCGCCATTGGTGTGAGCTTGTTTTTACAGAATATAGCCATGATTATCTTTTCGCCAAATGCGCGTTCTTTCCCAATGGTTGCTCAGAACTTCCCTACTCTTTCTCTTGGCAAAACGAACCTCAGCACCCTATCCATCATCTCGATTGCCTCCGCTTTCCTACTCATGATTATCCTACAATTATTCATTAAGAAAACACGTACAGGAAAAGCCATGATCGCTGTTTCCGAAGACATGAAAGCCGCGCAGTTGATGGGCATCAATGTCGATACTACAATTTCTATTACTTTTGCGATTGGCTCCGCATTGGCCGCCTTCGCCGCTGCCCTCTTTTTAGTTTCTTATCCTCAGGTAACACCTTACATGGGTGCTATGCCTGGTATCAAAGCCTTTATCGCCGCTGTTTTAGGTGGTATCGGCAATATCCCTGGTGCAATGATTGGAGGCCTGCTCTTAGGTATAGTTGAAACGCTGACTAAAGCCTTCATCCCATCTGCTTATTCACAGCTAGCGGACGGTGTCGTTTTTGTTGTATTAGCCGCCGTGCTGCTGTTTAAACCCACCGGTTTGCTTGGCAAAAACCTACGCGAGAAAGTTTGAGGTGAACGATTATGCCAAAGAATAAACTTTTCTCCTATCTCATCAACGCGATTTTTGCCATCGTAATTTTTGTAGTCTTTAAAGTCCTTGCCAGCCAAGGTGTTTTGGGCCGCTACCAACAAGGCTTGATTATTCTCATTTGTATCAATGCAATTTTGACCGTCAGTCTCAACTTAGCAACCGGACTCTTGGGTGAACTAGCGCTAGGGCACGCAGGTTTCATGGCTGTCGGTGCCTATGCATCCGCTATCATCACACTAAACTTAAGCAAAGGCTCCATGCCTTCTCCGCTACTCTTTATCGCCTCACTGGTCGCAGCAGGCCTTGTCGCAGCTGTTGTCGGTTTTATTGTGGGTATACCTGCTCTACGCTTACGCGGTGACTATCTGGCTATTATCACGCTAGCTTTTGGTGAGATTATTAGAATCTTGATCCGTAGTTTCAAGTTTACCGGCGGGGCGCTTGGCTTGAGCGGCATCCCTTTTGCCACAAACTTCAATTACACCTATTGGATTTTAGTCATTCTAATTTATGTGATTTACTCGTTAGTGCGTTCGCGCCAGGGTCGAGCAATCATTTCGATTCGCGAAGATGACATTGCGTCCGAGGCTTCCGGAATTAACACAACAAAGTATAAAACGCTGGCCTTCACGCTGTCTGCGGCTTTCGCAGGTGTCGCGGGCGGTCTGTATGCACATTTCCAAGGCGTTATTACACCACAGCAATTTGACTACAATTACTCGATTAATATCATGGTGATGGTGGTTTTGGGAGGCATGGGCTCGATTACGGGTTCGGTTCTATCAGCGGCGGTTCTGACGCTTTTGCCAGAATTATTACGAGGCATGGCCGAGTATCGCACCTTAATTTACGCCGTCTTGCTCATCATCCTCATGCTCTTTAAACCATCAGGATTATTAGGGCAAAAAGAAATCTCCCAACGCTTCTTCCTGCGTCTCTTCCGTCGTGAAAAAGATGCCTTGCCCGAACTCGCTTCTTCAGGCGTCGGTGGCAGCAGCGCTACCGTGCAAGAGAACGTCCCCGCAATCGGAACACCCTTGCGTAATGCCGAAGAAGTTGCTCGTAAAAGGAAAGGTGAAGCGTCAAGTTCAGACCTAAGCACCCCTACCAAAGAAAACAAAGGAAAGAGGTAGTTTTGTGGCCTTACTTGAAGTAAAAGATATATCTATTCAATTCGGCGGCCTCAAAGCCGTTGAGAAAGTTAGTTTTGAAGTCGAGCGCAATCAAATTGTGGGCTTAATCGGTCCAAACGGTGCTGGAAAAACCACGGTCTTCAACCTCTTAACCAACGTCTACAACCCGAATCAGGGTAGTATCACGGTTGACGGGGTGTCTGCCATGGGTAAGAAAACGTACCAAGCTGTTGACAATGGCTTAGCGCGCACCTTTCAAAACATTCGTTTATTCAAACAAATGTCGGTTTTAGACAATGTCAAGGTGGGCTTCAGCGAGCAAAAACGCTACGGCCTCTTGAGCGGTATCCTGCGCTTGCCAGGCTTCTGGAAACAAGAAAATGACGATGACGAAGAAGCCAGAAAGCTCCTGCGCCTGTTTGAAATGGAAGATGCTGCAGATCTGATGGCAGGCAATCTACCCTATGGGCGTCAACGCAAATTAGAAATCTGCCGTGCCATGGCTACACATCCCAAGGTCCTTCTACTCGACGAACCAGCCGCGGGCATGAACCCCACAGAAACACAAGAGCTCATGGATACGATTGGCAAAATCATGAAAAATTTTGACATCTCCATCTTACTTATCGAACACGACATGCGCTTGGTCATGGGTATTTGCCAAAAGATCGTTGTCCTGGATTACGGCCAAGTCATCGCCCAAGGCACACCTGCCGAAGTGCGCAGTAACAAGCGCGTAATTGGTGCTTATTTAGGAAGTGAGGGTCGTGCAGATGATTCTGACTGTTGATGATTTACACGTCTATTATGGTTCAATCCACGCTATAAAAGGCGTCTCTTTTCACGTTAAAGAAGGCGAAATCGTAACTTTGATTGGTGCTAATGGTGCTGGCAAAACCACCATCCTCCAAACAGTCTCCGGCCTCCTCAAACCCCGTACTGGTAGCATTGTCTTCAACAACCTCCCCACCTCTGATATCAAACCCCACCTCTTAGTCAGTAAGGGGCTGGCACAAGTTCCAGAAGGTCGCCGCATCTTTACTTCTCTATCAGTACGCGACAATATCGAAATGGGAGCCTACACGCGCACGGACAAATCTGAAATTGAAAAAGATATCGATAAAATGCTCGAAAAATTCCCTCGCTTGAAGGAACGCCGCAATCAACTTGCCGGAACGTTATCCGGTGGTGAACAACAAATGCTCGCCATCGTTCGCGCCTTGATGTCGCGTCCCAAATTGTTGCTCCTTGACGAACCTTCAATGGGTCTCTCCCCTATTTTGGTACATGAAATATTCAGTATCTTGCGGTCCCTAAGCGAAGAAGGAATGACCATTTTATTGGTAGAACAAAACGCGCAAATGGCCTTACATCTCGCCCAACGTGCTTACGTGCTTGAAACTGGAAAAATCATCATGGAAGGCAAAGCCCGAGCACTCCTCGACGACGACCGCATCAAAGAAGCCTATTTAGGCGGCATGTGATTTGCTATTGTAAATTTCCCTAGCTACATGAGTAGCTATGCAGAATCATTGATTGTATAGCCTGAGCCACTATACTTAAGGTGTAAAGAACCCATTTTTTCTATTGCTTCTTAATAAAGAAACAAGAAAGGAGCAACATGATTCTCATCACTGGAGCAACCGGCCACGTAGGCAATACATTAGTGCATGATCTTTGCCAAAAAGGCGAAGCGATTCGTTTGTTTTTGCCAGACAATGAACCTGTAAAAGCCCTCGACGGACTCACCTTCGAACTCGTAACAGGTGATATTACAGATGCCGAAAAAGTCAACGAAGTCTGCCAAGACGTCGACTACGTCTACCATCTCGCAGGTTTGGTTGATATTAACCCCAAAGACTCCGACATGCTTGAACGCGTCAACGTGCAAGGCACCAAAAACATTGTCGACGCTTGTCTCGCTCAAAAGGTCAAGCGCCTTGTTTACATTAGTTCTATTCACGCTATTCCCGAGCCGCCAAAGGGTATCGCTATTATCGAAGCGCAAGAAACTGCATTTCCAAACAAAGATTTACTTGGCCCCTACGCACGCTCCAAATCGCAGGCAACCGCTGAAGTTTACGCAGGCATCAAGCGCGGCTTAAATGCAGTCATGTTATTTCCCAGCGGTATTATTGGTCCCGGCGACTATCGCGGCTCCGAATTCGGTAAAGTTATTTCCTATCTTCTTGGCAAAAAGAACCAACACACCTTCGCCTGCTTCAACGGCGAATATAATTTCATAGATGTCAGAGACGTTTCTGCCGCCCTACAACTAGCCATGCATGTCGGTCGCAGTGGCGAAGGCTACGTGCTTTCCGGACATGCCTTGAGTATCGCCGACCTTTACAGAATGGTCCTCTTAGAGGCAGGAAAGACATCTATTAAGCTCATCATGTTCCCCGTCACGCTCGTCAAATTCGCCGCAAAACTCGTGGGCACAGCTGCACGCGTCTTTCATTTCAAACCATTTTTCACACCCTATAGCATCAACGTCCTTCAGTCTAATTCTGAAATCGACTCAAGCAAAGCGGAAAAAGAACTGGGCTTCAAAGCACGCCCGCTGGAAGAAACCCTAATCGAAACGGTTCGTTGGTTGCAAAAACGAAAGGCTATGGGACTTAGTTGAGTACTCTGAAAGCCGTTGCAAATACGAAAGGCTATGGAAATTAATTAAACACAGAGAAAGCCGTTGCTAAAGACGGCTTTTTTATTTGTCCTTATGAAGTCAGGAGTTTGGGCATAGTTGTTGTGGAATAAATGAGTTGTTGTAAATCAGAGGGTAGTTTTGCCATGAAATCCACAAAGCTTTGGAAAATCAGTTTATGCCCTTCTTTTGTTGGATGGATGCCGTCATCGCAAATGGTCTCCCTGATATTCTTACGATCTAAAAAAGCGCTTCGGCAATCAACGAGTAAAGTATTAGTCTCATACGCGATACGCTCAACGTTGATTGAGTAGAGTTCCTGGAAGCGGGAGATTTGATCTGGGGTCTTGATGCTTTTTAGAATTGCTTCAGTAGATAATCCGCGGCTACCTAAAAATGACAGATAACGTTCCCCATCTACTGGTGGCAGATTCATCATAATAGGCAGGATGTTTTTTTCTTTTAAATACTCAAGGAGCTCTTTATATAGTTTTATGAAGACTGGTAATGGTGTCTTGGGTTCGTATGCTTGGTCAGGATTTTCAGCAACTTGATCCCAGTAAAAATCGCAGTCGTTCCCACCAAATTCAAGAATCGCAAAACGCATCTCCGGGTTCTTCTCCACCGCTTGTTTTACGGTCTGTATCCCTTTTTGAATAGTAGAACCAAATCGTGATCGGTTAACCAATTCGAAGTCGAACTTTTTACCAAACTCAGCTATATGGATTTGATCAAGGTTTTTGTATTTTTCATCAGTCGAATCGAACACAACACCCTTCATGACTGAATCACCGAAAATATACGCCAGTCTTTTTATCATTTCTTGCACCTCGTCTTCAGCGGCTTTTCATCTAGTATTGATTTCTAGATTATATCATTTTACATTCTTTGTAAAGCGAATATAATAGATGCAAGTTAAACTTCTGTGATGTTTAGCCTAAAATTGTAGTTTGTTGTAGTGGGTCGTTTCGGTTTTGGTGGTGGTTTTGAGGGCGGTTTGGACAAGTTTGCAAGCAAAGTAGGTTGTGCGGCTTCGGAAACCTCCCCCGCTTGAAAAGTTGACCAATTTGGGGGTGGTTTTGGACAAGTTTGCAAGCAAAGTAGGTTGTGCGGCTTCGGAAACCTCTCCCGCTTGAAAAGTTGACCAATTTGGGGCGGTTTTGGACAAGTTTGCAAGCAAAGTAGGTCGTGCGGCTTCGGAAACCTCTCCCGCTTGAAAAGTTGACCATTTTAGAATTAACTCTAAAGGATACGAGGTTTTATGAGTACAAATAAGAAAAACAGTCCGATACAAGAACAGCAGATTCATCTCACCGATTGGCGCGATTTGCCTAGGATTGAGCTTTACATGGATCAAGTGATTGCGATTTTGCAGGAAGAAATGCGAGGTCTATGGGTACATGCCGAGGAAGCGAAAATTTCTGCTAGCATGGTCAACAACTATGTTAAAGTAAAACTTGTCCCTGCGCCTCTAAAAAAACGTTACGAGCGCCAGCACATCTGCGCTCTCCTAATAGTTTTTGTGCTGAAATCAGTTTTAAGTATGCAAGAATTAGCCATATTGTTGCCAGCTTTGGAAAAAGCATTCGAGGGCAATTGGGAGCACTTGCATAACTGTTTCATTTCGAACCTACGCAATGCCGTTGAACAGGAAGTATTTAACGAATCAGTTTCAGACGCACATGAGGGTACTCATCCTTCTGAACCTAATACAGAAATAGAGAAAATACTAAAGCATGCGGTTTTATCCTTTGCCGAACGTCTGAGAGCCCAGCGCTTGCTATCTCTTTTAAAGGAGTCATGATTTTCGGAAACTAATGGTTGAAGTGCCTTCGCATCTAAAACAGCTTGCCAAATTTGCGACTAATTTGGCACAGCGCCAGGTTTCACAAAGCCCCAGAAAAACCCAACTCAAACAACCAGTTGGTTCCTATCATTATAAAGTGTCTTGTAACCTAAATAGAGCGAGGCGAAAACAGCCAAGCACACCACGGTTGTAATCGCGATCATAATGGCAATCTGATAAAGTATTGCGGTAGTCGGCAGAGTACCCGACAAAATTTGGCCAGTCATCATGCCCGGTAGTGCGATAATCCCCATACCCAGCATAGAGTTCATCGTTGGTAATAGTGCGGTCTCCAAAGCCTGGTTTACAAAAGGCAACAGAATTTTATCCGGGCTAACACCAAAATTCAGCAGACTCTCCACACGCCCGCGTTGACCTTTCAGGCTATCGTTAAACGATTTTATCCCTAGACTAACGCCGTTCATCGTGTTCCCCATGAGCATACCTGCGATAGGAATAACATACTGCGGATTGAGAAGGCTCTCACCCACCACAGCCACGATAAAATAAATTGTCACACCCAGTCCTGAAATCACCAGCGACAAGGCCACATAGATTTTGAAACGCTTATTAATTTCTTTATTTTTAGATAAAATACGGTGAATTGAAAATGTCATCATCGCGATAACATAGGCAAAAATAAACACAGGATGAGGATTCTGGAATATATAAGTCAAGATCAAACCTGCTAAAACTAGCTGAACGGTCATGCGCAGACTTGCAACTAAGAGCAACTTGGTTTGCTTGATTTGGCTCTTTTTCATCACTGCCAAAACGAGAATTAATAGCAGATATATCAAGGAGAACTGCCAAATCTGCATTTGTATGACTTCCCTCATGAGCGCTCCTCTACTTTCAATTCGATGATTTGGTCGGCGTATAGTTTTGCCAAAGCTAAATCATGACTTACTACGATTAAGGTGATGCCTTCTGATTTACAAAAGTCTTTTAAATTACTAAATAATTTCCTTGAAGTCGCTTCATCTAAAGCTGAGCTTGGTTCATCTAAAAGCAAAACTTCAGGTTTAAAGGATAGGCCAATTGCTAAAAAGACACGTTGTCTTTCTCCGCCTGACAAATTTTGCGTGACAGCATCTAAAAAAAAATCAGCTGCGCAAATGTCCAAATACCCTAAAATCTCACTAGCGCTCGGACTTTCGATTTCTCGAAAATTATAATACTGCTGAAAATTCTCTCGAATACTCCCATCAAAGAGATAGCTACTCTGAGACATCAGCAAAACTTCACGCCGCAAGACAAGAGAATCAATAGACATAATATCTCTGTCTTGATACAAGACCATGCCTGAAGAAGGCGAAACGGTGGCATTCATCAATTTCAAGAGACTGGTTTTGCCACTACCACTTTCACCACAAATAAAAGTGATACTCCCCCTCAAAAAATCCAAATCAGGAAAGTGAATGAAGTCTAAATAGCTAAGTCCTCTTGTGCTAATAATTGTGTTCTGATTCATGAAAGCCTTAACGTATCCGAATGAAAATGTGTTTGACGTTGTTTTGCCCGGTCGGCCGCTCGTTAATTTCGAACGAATCAATCGAACGAATCAACGGGGTGAGTTTGGGATAGCCATAACTTCTAGAGTCAAACGCTGGTCTAACCTTCAGCAGTAGATTCCCTACATCTCCTAAGAACGCCCAACCTTGATCATCGGCTAAATCGGTGATACAGGACTTAATCAAATTAATCACGTCAGGACCCACTTCAAGGATGTGATGACCTGCGAGAATGTCGCTTTCATGGGGCGGACGACTGAGGCTCTGCACAACGCCGCTGCCGTCTGGCTCGCTTACTTCAACTCCTGTATCGATTTCGTTATCAATACTCAGAATTTCCAAGTAAATAAATTTGTCACATGCCGCTATAAACGCGTTGGGCGTTTTTTGTTCGCCGATGCCGTAGACTGTTTTTCCCGCCTCACGCAGACGTGTTGCCAAGCGGGTAAAATCGCTGTCGGATGATACTAGGCAGAATCCATCAACCTTGTTTTCGTAAAGGATATCCATAGCATCGATAATCATGGCGGAGTCGGTGGCGTTTTTGCCATAGGTATAACCAAACTGTTGAACAGGCGCAATCGCATAATCAAGCAAAGTCATCTTCCATGTCAGCATATTGGGGCGCGTCCAGTCACCATAAATCCGCTTAATCGTAGGTGTGCCGTAAAGCGCAATCTCTTGCATCATGCCTTTTATAAAGCGCGCAGAAATGTTATCCGCGTCAATTAAAACGGCTAGCCGTTGGTCGTTTTTCTCATGTCTCATGTCCATTGTGTATCTCCATACATCCTAATTTTCAGGAAGAAGCATATTTTCGTCTGCCACATAGTCGCTCTCAAGATAGTCCGCTTGCAGACTGCCTGCTCCCAACTCTTGCAACAAACCCATCAACTGCTCTGTTTCGTCGCTGCGACATGCGAGTTTGCATTGTATTAACGCACCAAATATTTCGTCGTAAAGCATCATACCCAGTTCGTTTATTTTGCTTTTACACATTTCATATAAGTGGTATGGCAAAACGCAAGCATACACATCAAGCCGACGCATCAAAACAGGCTTCGCTTCCTCAAGCGCACCTTCCGCTGCCGCCGCATACGCACGACTTAGTCCCCCCGTCCCCAGAAGCACTCCGCCAAAATAGCGCACTACAACAACAACAAGCTGCGTCAAAGCTTGTCCATCCATTTTCTTCAGAACAGGTAAGCCCCCCGTCCCGGACGGTTCACCATCATCTGAATAACGTTGCATCATCTGTTTGTCCGAAAAACCACCTAGTCGCCATGCATACACATGATGCCTGGCTTGAGGATGTAAGGATTTGATATGGTTTAGAAATTCTTTGACTTCTGTCTCATTTTCCACTGGCTTGGCATAGCCGATAAATCGCGATTTCTTTATCTCCAGTTCAAATTCTGACGCATGTCTGACTGTGGTATAATTTCCCAAGCATATCGCCTCCAAGGCTTTTCTACATCCATCTTAACATACTAGAAAGTGAAACTTACATGTCCATCCAAAAGGATTTTTTCGGTTCCAAAATTCAATTATTTGTCTCATATTACAAACCATACAAGAAAATGTTAATCCTCGACTTAATTTGTGCATTAGGAATAGCCCTGATTGCACTGTCGTTTCCCTTGTTATCGCGATATGGTTTAAGTGTGCTTTTGCCAAACAAACAATATCTACACTTCGCCTACCTCATGATTGGCCTGCTACTACTTTACGCCCTAAGCTCCGCTCTCCAGTTCGTCGTGTCCTATTGGGGGCATCTCATGGGTGTGCGCATGGAGGCAGACTTACGCAGGGATTTATTCTCGCATCTTCAGACACTCCCCTTTAGTTTTTTCGATAGTACGCGAACCGGTCACCTCATGAGCCGTATCATCTCAGATTTGTTCGAAATCACCGAGCTAGCGCATCACGGACCTGAAGATTTATTTATCGCTTTAGTCACACTTAGCGGTTCCTTTGTAGCTATGCTTTTCATGCGCTGGGAGTTGGCTTTGCTCTTACTGACCATGGTGCCCTTTATCGTTTGGCTAAGTTTAAGCTCGCGCAAAGCCATGGCTAAAAGCTCCAAAAACGTCAAAGTTAACACGGCTGCTATTAATGCAGATTTAGAAAATTCAATCTCTGGTGTGCGGGTGGCAAAAGCGTTCACTAATGAAGCCTACGAAATCGAAAAGTTCGAAGAAGGAAATCAGCATTACCGCGAAGCGAAGAAGGATTTCTATAGGTCTATGGCGCGTTTTGCCGCAGGGATGGACTTTATGACCGCCCTACTCAATCTCGCTGTCATCGCCGTCGGTGCCTACTTCATCGTAAATGGCCAAATGAATCTAACGGACATGCTGACATTCACGCTTTACGTAAATGTTTTTCTAACTCCTATCCGTAAGCTGGTCGCGTTCTTCGAGCAGTACACAAATGGCATGGCTGGATTTGAGCGCTTCATAGAGTTGATGCAAATCAAGTCCGACATCACGGACAAAGATGGGGCTATCGAACTACAAAATCCAAAGGGGCACATTACCTTCGACGAAGTAAGTTTTTCATACAATGAAGACAAAGCCGTTTTGGACCATATCAATTTAGACATTCCTGCTGGCAAAACCATCGCCGTGGTCGGCCCTTCCGGTGGTGGTAAAACAACCCTTTGCCAACTCATTCCCCGCTTTTATGAAGTAAGCAGCGGCAGAATCCTCATTGACGGACACGATATCCGTGACCTCAGCATCAAATCGCTGAGACAAAATATTGGTATCGTTCAGCAAGACGTGTTTCTTTTTGCCGCTAGTATTAAAGAAAACATACGTTATGGACTTGTCGAAGCAAGCGACGAAGAAATCATTGCGGCTGCCAAACAAGCTGCCGTTCATGACTTTATTATGAGTCTGCCTGACGGCTACGACACGCTGGTTGGGGAGCGCGGCACCACACTTTCCGGTGGGCAAAAACAACGCATTTCCATCGCCCGTCTTTTTCTGAAAAACCCGCCCATTCTCATCTTGGACGAAGCCACCTCTGCTCTTGACACCGCGACTGAATATCTCATCCAAGCCTCACTGGAGCGTCTCTCGCGTGGTCGCACCTCCCTCATCATAGCGCACCGTCTCTCAACCATTAAGAATGCTGACGAGATTATTTACGTTGACGAAGAAGGCATCCGCGAGCAAGGTCCTCACGACGCGTTATTGGCTTTGAACGGTAAGTATGCTGAACTTTATCATGCTCAGTTTAGCCAGCTTGGTCTAGCGGACTAATTGATTTCGGTTTTCAGCGAATCAACGCCTTTTCAAACACGTCTTCTGCATTATCGACAGGGAAAATTTGAATTGTCTTTTTAACAGAATTGGGAAGCTCATCCAAATCTGCGACATTGTCCCTGGGAATAAGTGCTTTCGTAATTCCCGCACGTTGTGCGGCAATCAGCTTCTCTTTCAATCCGCCAATTTTCAAGACACGACCACGGATGGTGATTTCTCCCGTCATGGCTATGTCGTGGCGAACTGGTACATGGGCTAAGGCTGAATAAAGTGCCGTAGCCAAGGTAATACCAGCTGATGGGCCATCTTTGGGCGTTGCGCCTTCAGGTACATGGACATGTATGTCGACTTTATTTAAGAAATCATCCTCTAAGCCGATTTCCTCACTCTTGGTGCGGATGAACGCTAGGGCTACTTTGGCTGACTCCTGCATAACCTGGCCAAGGTGTCCTGTTAGTTCAAGTTTTCCAGAGCCAGGAACCGCAGCTACCTCAATAGTTAGTGTTTCGCCGCCAACGCTTGTCCAAGCAAGTCCGGTCGCTTGACCAATGCGATCGACTTTGTCGGTTTTGTCGTAATGGTAACGCGGTTTACCTAGGTAGTGTATAATTTCGTCTCTTTTGATGCGGACCGGCAAAGACACTGTAATGCCTTCTTCACTTTCTTCTTGCTCGCTAATTTCAAGAGCGAGTCGACGGCAGACTTTTGCCAGCATTTGTTCGAGTTGACGTACACCCGCTTCTCTTGTGTATTCGCGAATAATCGCCATTAAGCCAACTTTGAGCAAACTTGCTTCTTTGCGAGAAACAACATTAGTTGCCATTTGTTTTGGCCAGAGATGTAGCTTGGCAATATTGTATTTTTCCTCTTCTGTATAGCCGTTTAGTTCAATGACTTCCATGCGGTCTAAAAGTGCAAGCGGAATGGATTCCTGTGAATTGGCCGTCGTAAGGAACAAGACATTGGACAGGTCGTAATCTAGCTCGAGATAGTGGTCGTGAAAGGCTTTGTTTTGCTCCGGGTCCAACACCTCTAGTAACGCAGATGACGGGTCGCCATGATAGTCTTTTCCAAGCTTGTCTACTTCATCGAGCAATATCAAGGGGTTGTCAACCTTAGCTGTTTTGATGGCGTTGATGACGCGTCCTGGCAAAGCCCCAACATATGTACGGCGATGACCGCGGATATCAGCCTCATCGCGTACGCCACCCAAGGACATGCGGACATAAGGTCTTCCTAGGGCCTTAGCAATCGACATGGCGATGGAAGTTTTGCCAACACCTGGAGGACCTACCAAACATAGAATAGGTGCTTTGGTATCGACAACCTCATGCTGCATTTGACGAGCACGAATCGCCAAGTACTCGAGCAAGCGCTCCTTAACCTTTTCGAGACCATAATGATCTAAGTCGAGCTGCTTACGTGCTTGTGGGATATTCAAATTTTCTTCTGTTTTCTTACCCCAAGGCAATTCAAAAACCAGGTCCAAATAATTGCGCGTTACGGCAGCATCCGGATAGGATGGCGGCAATTTGCTATACTTTTGGATTTCCTTGCGCAGCCGCTCTTTCGTATCTTCGCTCGCGTTAATCTCATCCAAACGCTTCATGTACTGCGCTACTTCTGTTTCAGCGCCTTCGGCTTCACCAAGCTCTTCATGGATGACTTTTAGCTGTTCGCGCAAGTAGTATTCTTTTTGACCTTCATCAATCGCTTCTCGAACCTTGTCTTCTAACTCAAGGGTAAACCCCGCAAGTTGGCTTTCTTTTTCCATTAACACCAACATGTTGTAAAGACGCTTTAGAGAAGATTTTTCGGTAAGGATGCTCAGCATTTCATTGAAATCTAAATCAATATTAGTAGCAACAATATCAACCACATCCGAGGGTTCACTAATCTGCAAAAGCGAAATAACCATATCCGAACCAGGACGATTCGTTATTTGAATCAGGTTTTGAAAACGCTTCACAATCGCACGTCTGCATGCCTCCGCTTCTAATTGTGCGTTAGAATCAAGCTCCGTCTCCGTTATTGGCCTACACTTTGCTCTGAAATAAGGTTTTTCTTTTTCAAACTCGATTATTTCACAGCGTATTAATGCTTCAGCACGCACACGTAAGTTTTCAACCTGAGCAGAATCAACAACGTCGATGATTGAGCACAAACAAGCAACCTGCGTAAGATCAGCCGCCTTAGGATGCTCAATATCGGGATTCAATTGTGGTGCAAGTAAAATCAAACGACGTTCCTTAAGCGCAGCATGTACCGCAGCCGTTGACATTAATCGGCTCACTTCGAACCCCACCGATACTTTTGGCAAAACCACCAAACCCCGCATCGGAATCAGCGGAAGACTAATCTCTCCCTCATCTGTCACTTGTCTCAATATTTCGTTGGTATTAAATTCGACCATGCTAGTCCCCCGTTTCTAATCATTCAATTATATCAAACAATAGTAGCAGAAGATTTTAGTATTATTATTCAATTCTTTTTTGTTTGTGTTGCGTCGTTTGTGGTTTTGGGTGCTTCCTTTAGTTTAAAGTTGGCTTAGTTTGGACAGAAATGTCTCTCTCGTAGCGTTGTCTCTACGACAGCGTCAAAACTATCCACTAGCCGGCAAATAAAATCAACAAACTAATTAGATATATTCACACTATTCATTGAATGATAAGATATACATTATTATTACATACTAGAAAGGTATACTATATGTTCAGTGAAAAATTTTTAGAAGTGCTTAAGCACGAAGGCGTTGTATCTATAACCTCATGGGCCAATAACATAGCACATGTTACCTGTACTTGGAATTCTTATTTAGTGATTAAAGATGATCGTATTCTCATTCCAGCAGCTGGAATGACCTCGACCGAAAATGATGTTCTGGTTAACCCAGAAATAATACTTACTTTAGGGTCCAGAGATGTTGAAGGTTACAATAACTATCAAGGGACTGGCTTCAGGATCGAAGGCACTGCCCGGTTTATCGGCGAAGGGGATGAATACGATGAAATGTTTGGCAAATTCCCCTTCTTAAAGCGTGTTTTGGAAGTTAAGGTTAATAGTAGCAAACAATTATTGTGATAATTTCCTAATCTTTGCCTATCTCTAATAAAGAAAAATAATACTCATTCTAAAAGGACGACTGCATTGTCTGCAATCGTCCTTTCGCTTTCTTACTGCTACTGCAGCACCATTTTACTAACCTTTGAACCTCCTGCGCTTAATGTAGATTCCGCTAAAGCCAAGTGCTACTACGATTAGTGCCAAGGATGAATTCGTTTCCCCTTGCTCACCAGTACGTGGTATGGCCTTTTTCTCTGTTGCTTTCGTTGTTTCTGTAGGTTTTGTCGTTGTTGTCGGGCTCGGAGTTACCGTTGGTTCTGGTGTTGGCTCCGGAGTCGGTTCTGGCTGCTTTTCTGCTGTTATAGTCACGTCATCATCGTCTGTTGGAGGTTTCAACCATTCAGGAGGAGTACCTGTTGCTGTTGCTTTATTATAAATAGTTCCCTTCTCGAAATCTACTTTTGTTGTGATATAACTTGCTGTTCCTTTGGTGGATTCACCAGGCTGTAGAACAGTTTTATCAAGTTTTATCGTTTCAAACATGGGGTCATTAACGACCACATTGCTTAAAGTAACATTTCCGGTGTTCGTAATTGTAAAGGTGTATATTATTTCTTCATTCAGGCCGTACACTTTTTTGTTTGCTTCTTTTATTAGCTCAATCGAAGTGTAGAAGTAGGTATTCGTTACCGACATCCCCTCTACCACGGACTGATAATTCGAGGGAACTTCTGCTTCTTTTACAGTATAGGTATAAGCTCTGCCCTCATTGTCTGTGCTTGGTAAGTCAGACCAAGTATAGGTAAACTTAGGTGCAGTTCCTGTTACTTCATAGGCCTTTTCTACCAATTCTTCAGCCCCATTCTCGACCTGTCTATACAGTTCAAGTTTGACAGCTACGTGATCCGCTTCTGGTCCACCTACCCAAGTCTTGCTTGCAACGATTTCCGTTGGCTCTACAACGTAGGTATTGGTGAAGTCATTTCCGTCTTGTTCAGATGTGAAGCGTTCGTCTACTTCTTCTGTAATGGTGTAAACAATGGCTGTGCCGTCGGGTTTTGTTTCTGGCAAATTAGTCCATTTGATTTCATTTTCGCCATGCTTAAGTGTTAGGGGTTCAACTTCAGCACCCGCTACATACTCACCATCTACCCACTCACCTAGATAGAGTGCAGTTTCCCCATCAGCCAAGAGTGTAAAGACTGCTTCTGCTTCTATGGCTGTTCCGCCTACCCAGGTCTTGGTACCAACTACTTCTGTTGGATCAATGACGTAGGTATTGGTGAACTCATTTTCTGTTAGAACCGAAGTAAAGCCATCTACTGTTTCTTCAATGGTGTAGGTGATTTTATTACCTTCTAGATCCGTTTCTGGTAAATTCTCAAACGCAATGTCTTGAGTCGTAGCACTATAAGTCAAGATGATTGGCTCAACAAGTTCAACTTCTGGCAAGCTACCGTCAATTGCATATTGTCTAACATGAACGGCTGCTTCACCATTGGCTAGTAGTTTAAATGTTGCTTCCTTGCCCGCATTAGCACCACCTA